>NZ_JBFUAZ010000127.1:0-8541 GCF_056406035.1 Polaromonas sp. P1_E1_2
CCTTCAGCATGTCCCGGGTGGGGACCGTTTCGCCCAGCACCCGGCAAAACGCCTCAAAAGCGAGCGCCACCATGTCATCCTCGGCGTCATCCAGAAAGCGGTTTTTCTGCCCAACTATCGCATCAGCCATTTGCCTGATCTTTGCCAGCGCATCGACCAGCTTCTGCTGGCCAGCCTCATGGTCTTCAAGAAGCGCATGGCGCTCCTGTTCAGCGCGCTCCAGCGCCTGTTTCATGCCCGCCTCATAACCGTCTTTTTGACCCTGAACCCTGCCTGCCTCGTACCCGAGGGTGYGCGCTTCCTGCCGGACCTGTCCGAGGCCCGCATCAGGCTCCTGCAACGCGCGGCCGGTCATCAGGGTCGCTGATTTATCGGCCATCGGACGCTGCAAGGGCAGCACTGCAGGCGCGCGCGACGCCACGCGCAGCTCGAGCGGCGCGCCCTCCACGGCGCCTCTGATAACAAAACCTTCCGGGCTCACTTGTAGGCCCTCATGGGTGCAATGATGCTGGACCAGAACCGGCGCCGTTCCTGCCACCAGCGTGCAAAACCGCCCCGGTGCGCGCTGGTCGCGTTCTGCGGGGACGCTGAGGCCTCGACGGTTCGGTAGCGTCGCAGCAAGCGCCGCAATAGCCCGAGCCGCAGCTGAGCGGCCTGGTCTGGGGTCGCCCCAGCTCTGCTGTCCAGGCTGTCGACCTGCAGGCGCAAAGAGAGCCGCCTGTGCGTCTCAAGTGCCGCCAGCAGGGAATCGGCCCAAGACCAGGATTTCAAAGAGARCAGGAAGGCCAGCAACGCAACAGGTTCAGGTTTCAGGAGGGGCAGCAACAGATCCACACGTGCCGCGTCAAGCGCATACATCAGGGCTTCGACGGACAGTTCATCGATATGAGCGTGGCCCGCAGGAGCAGACTCCTGTGGTGCCGCATCGCCCAGGCGCAGCTCGTCAAGAAGCCTCGGGTCGGAAGGGATGCCCAGGTCGCGCAACTCCTCCAGCAAGGATTGCAACTCGGCCGCCTCGATAGCAGGGAGTTGTTGCAACAGCCATGCGGCGTCGTGCGGCGCCATGGCATGCAAGGTCAATGCAGCCTGCCGCGCATTGGAAGAGGATTCCGGTCTCATGGCTTCAGTCCTGCGGGCGGGGCTTCCTGCTGCATCCAGGCCCGGACCTGCCGCAACGCCGATTCGCGCTGCTCTTCGGTCATCGCGGGATCGGCGGTTTTGCGCTTTTGCAGCAGAAACCACACCAAGCCGCACAGCATCACCAGCAGCAATCCCGCTATCGCCACGACGGGCGTCGGCGTTTCGCCCGACGCCGCAGCGCCTGGCCCTGTGGCTCGAGGCGAATCGCCAGCAACGTCAGGAATTGCCGGCAGGGGAAGGGCGCCATTCTTCAGGCTCTGCACAACTACGGTGTCGCCCCGTTCGAGTGAAGCCCCCACAGCTGCGGCAATGACTTTCCGGGCTTGCTCTTCGTCGGCGGCGTCCAGCGCTTTGCGCACAACGGCCACCACTTGTATGCGGCGTATCGACCCCGGCTGGCTGACCACCTGCTCGACCCTTCGCCCAACCTGATATTCCACTTCCCGTTGTACGCTGCCATTCACGCCAGTACCAGTACGCGCGTCGAGCGGCGCCACCCCGGTATCGCGCACAGACTCGCGTTCGCGCACCACCACGCCGGCAGGCGGCTTGTTTTCTTGCCCCGGCGCCGAAATCACTTCTTCGGTGGTGATGCGTATCTGATCCATGTTTAACAGGACGTCCACACTGGCGAGCGCTTGGCCCGCGCCAAAGCTCTGGTCCAGCACCAAGGCCGCCTTGCGGGCAAGGTAATCTTCGGTTTCTTTTTTAAGGTCGAGCCGGCTTGAGCTGTTTGCGAGCGCCGCGCCGTTTTCGGCATTGGTGGCCACTCGACTCAGCGCGATGCCCTGGTGGTTGACGACGGCGACATCGGCAGAGGTCATTCCCGGTGTCGCTGAAGCGACGAGGTGCTGAATTCCGAAAACCTGCTCGGGACGCAGGTTCTGGCCCTGTTTGAGCGTCAGGGTAATGGCGGCCTTCGGTTTACTGCTCGCCTGCTTGAACAGGCCCTGCTCCGGAAGCGCCAGATGGACGCGCACGTCGCTGACCTCCGCCAGGGACAGGATGGTTCGTGTCAACTCGCCTTGAAGCGCTCGCTGATAGTTGATCTTCTGGGCGAATTCGGTCATGCCGAAATCGGTATTGTTGAACAGCTCAAACCCGACCACTCCCTGTAAGGGGATTTCCTTGCCCATCAGCTTGATGCGCGTTGCGTGCACCTGCGTTTTGTCGACAAGAATGGTCGAACCGCTTTCGGCGAGGCGATAGGGCATCTTTTGCTTGTCGAGCTCCGTTGTCATCGCCAGCGCATCCTGGGGCTTCAGGTCAGTGAACAGCACCTGGTATTCCACTCTGAACGCCCACCATGCAAAAAAGACCACAGCGCCCAGGAACAACACCAGCGCTCCAACCAGGAGCGCACGCGCCGGCTGGGTGAGCCCTTTCCAGAAATCGATCATTGCTTCAGCTTTCTTCTTTAAAACAGGTTCGAACAAGCCCCGTGGCTATATCTGCATCTTCATGACGTCCTGGTACGCCTCAAGCAGGCGATTGCGAACCTGCATCATCAGCTGAAAAGCAATCCGGCTTTCTTCCATGCGGATCATGACCTGGTGCAGGTTCTGGACGTCCCCCACGGCCAGCGCCTGGAGATCGCCCTGCGTGGCGAGCAGCTGTTCGTTGACCTGCTGCAGGCCCTGGGTGACCATGGCGCCGAAGGACCCCGCGCCCTGCAGTCTTTCACTCATCGGCTGGAACTGGGAAATGTCGACGCTTGTTGCCGCGGCAATGGGTGCGATCATTTCGGTGCTCATCATGCGCCTCCAATTTCGAGTGCCTTCAAAGCCATGGTGCGTGCCGAATTCATCGCTGCCACGTTGGCCTCATAGGAGCGCATGGCGCTCATCAGCGTCACCATCTCGGTCGCGCTATCCACACCGGTGTAAGCCACAAAACCCTTGTCGTTGGCCAGCGGGTGACCCGGTTCATAGACCATTCGTGGCGGCAAATCAGTCGGCTCAACCGACACCACGGCAGGTGCCGATGTACCGGTCAGGCCTGCACCGTTAACCCCGCGGCTGAAAAGATCAGCGAATGCCGGTGAGCCGGATGCCACCATCGCGGCAGCTCGAGCCACCACGCGGAGCGGCCGGTACTGGGGACCGCCCGTCTCTTGAATGGTGTTGGCATTGGCCAAATTGAGTGAGGCCACGTCGGCGCGCGTGCGCTCCAGGCTCATGCCGGCGGCGCTGATGGCAAAGGAATCGGAGTAATCCATAGGTGCAGGTCCAATACGTGAGTGATCGGTCGAACTATTTCTTGCCTTCSGTCGCTGCCGACGAAAGCATGGCGAGGTGGCGCGAAAGCCCTTTCACCAGCGCCTGGTACTGGACCGCGTTACGGGCCATGTTCCCCACCTCGACATCCAGCTCTACGCGCGCCGGCTGGCCGTCGATGCGCAGCATCGGTTGTTGCCGGAACTTCATGTCTCCCAACGCCGCCTCGTCGAGCCGGCCGCGTTCGCGCAGGGCTCTGCGGGCCTGTTCAAGCTGGCCCTCGAAGTCAAGGGCCTGCGGCACAAAGCCTTCCGTATTCGCGTTGGCGATGTTGTTGGCAATGACTTGCTGCCTTGCCGAAGCCGCGTCAAGCGCCAATGACAGCGCGGCCGTCGTAATGGATTCGATACTGTTGGACATGGGTGTACCTCTGGTGTAGACGTCGGAACTACTGGACGACGAGTTCGGCATGCAGGGCGCCGGCAGCCTTGACGGCCCGCAGAATCGAGATGATGTCGCGGGTGTTGGTCTTTAGTTTGGCGAGCGACTGGACCAGGTCTGTCACAGTGGTTCCGCCAGCCACAAAACCCGGGCCGTTGCGCTCATCCACGTCGATCCGGGTATTGCTAACCAAGGCGGTGCGCACGCCCGGCCCGGCCTCGCCGATAAAGAAGGGTTGCGAAACGCCGTTCTGCTCGGTGATGGCAATCTTCAAATCACCATGGGTGATGGCTACCTTGGCGATGCGCACATCCCCGCCCGCAACGACTGTGCCCGTGCGTTCGTTGATCACCACTTTGGCCCGCCTGTCGGGCTCGACCGTGACGGACTCCAGGCGCGACAGGAAAGCTACCAGGCTGCCGCGCTGGCTTTCCGGCACATCGATGTCGATGCCTGAGGCGTCGCGCGCCTGGGCCAGGTTGGCACCCAGCTGGGTGTTGATGGCCAACGCAATCCGGTTCGCCGTGGTGTAGTCCGGCTCGGCAAGCAGGAAGGTTACGTTGGGAATGGCGGTGCCGGTGGATCCGGGCTCCATGGGGGCTTTGGCCGTGCCGACCTCAACGGTCGCGCCATTGGGCACCGCTCCCACTGTCGGGTGGTTCTTCTGCAACACGTTGCCGTTGGAATCATAACGGTAGCCTCCAACCGACAGCGGCCCCTGCGCCAGTGCATAGACACGGCCGTTCGCCGCTTTCAACGGCACTTGCAACAAGCTGCCGCCCACCAGGCTGCGTGCGTCGCCTGTCGAAGACACCGTGATGTCCAATGTGTCGCCGGGCCGGGCGAAACTCGGCAGCGAAGCGCTGACCATGACGACAGCCACATTCCGGCTTTGGATCTGTTCAGGCGGCACGCTGAGATTGAACTGGGACATCGCATTGGACAATGCCTGCCGGGTGGCCCGGTTCGTCGGTGAGTCGCCCGTTCCGGCGAGGCCGGTCACGATGCCGGTACCCGTCAATGCGTTGTCTCGCCACCCCTGGAGTTTGCCCAAGTCCTTGATTCGGATCAGGCCAGTCTGACCATGCGAAGYCGGTGCCACCAGACAGAGCGCACAGCAAATGAGTACCGGAATGATACGAAGCCGGGAGACAAACCTCGACTGCAGAAATGAAGTGAGCGCCATTTTCAAAACCCTGTCCAATCGAGCAATTTCCGCCACCAGGGCCGCTGGTTGCGTTCAGCGATATCGCCCTCGCCGACATAGGTGATTTTCGCGTCGGCCAATCTCGTGGAAAGAACGATGTTGCCGTCGGACACGTCCACGGGCCTCACGCGCCCCTCGAGCGTGACGCGTTGCGGTTCCTGGTTGACCGTCAGCATCTGCTCGCCCGTCACTGCCATGTCGCCGTTAGGCAAAATCTCGCGAACCGTCACCGACAGCGTGACCAATAGCCGGTTGGCGCGCTGGGTGCGCCCCCCGCCGTCAAAGTCGCTGGCCACGTTGACGCCCGTCTGGGCTTTGCTTTCACCACGGTGGCTCAGGTCCGCCGACAGGCTGTTTTTTCTTCGGGTGTCCGTGTCCGCGCTGCTGCTGGCACTGGAGTTTTCAAACACCTGAACGGTGAGGACATCTCCCACGCGAAAGGCCTTGTTGTCGGCCGTCAAGGGGCGATAAGTCTTTTCATCGTAGAGGCTGACTCCCTGCGCATGCGACAGGCAGGCCCAGCAGCACAGCACCAGCCCCAACGCGGCCAGGCGCGCGGCTGCAAAGTTGTTCCGCAATTCATTGCCAGGTTTGGAAGCTGAAAAAATCATGGGTACATCTCCACACGGCCCGGGCCTGCGACCCGGGCTAACAAACTGGCCGTAGCATTGACGGGCTTGACTTGAACCATCTGGCCGGCGCGGCCGTCCTGCAGCACTTCCGCACGGCTCTGCACATTCAGGCCGGCCTGGCGCGTTTCGAGCACGGCCCAGCTCCCGCGCGCCACATCGGGAACGGCTTCCGTGTGGGCCGCCGTCAAGGTTTCGCCGGCCCGAATCGGGCGGCGCAAACGCTGGCCGTCAGAAAACTGGCGCGCCGGATTTTTCTGCGAAGCTGCGGCTGCGGCAATGTTTTGTTCACGCAGCTCCACATCGCCCGCCAGGAGGGACGCACCTGCGGGAATGTCTCTGGTGGCAACCACCACCGGCCCGTAGACCACAACCTCAAAAACGACCGCCACCGATCTTTGCACTCTGCCAGCACTGCCCACATCGATCCAGACCGTCATTCTGGAAGCCAGTGCCGCCGCACCCTGAGCACGGGGATTGATCTCCACCAGTTCATCGGCGACTACCAGGTCGCGCGGCACGGTCACCGGCTGCAGTTCGATGCGAGTGCCGGCCGGTAGTTGGCCGCGCAGTTGCTGCCGGAGTGTCTTGTCCGCGAGGGCGACGATATCCTCGCCGGGTATGTCGCGGCTGCGCAGGCTGATGTCAGWGAACGCAGCGCCCTGCCAGGTGATTTGATCTCCTTGAAGGCCCGCGTGACCCCGTATCCACCGGGCAAGGACATCCCGTTCCAGGACAAAGGACTGGCCGGCACGCGGCGCGCGGCCCAGCGGCAAAGCCATCAGGCGCCGCAAGGTCGCCGGGTCCGGGCTGGCAAGGCTGGCAACGTCGCCCAAGCGCACGTCGCTGTGGCTGACCTGCACATGCTCCGGCAGGCTGATAYGCGCCATGCTCGCAGCGGTTTGTGCCTGAAGAGGCTGCGCGGGAGCCGCCCAGAGCGCAAGCAGGCAGAGACCCGCCGCCTCGACACCGGAAGGCAGGAACCCAAAAAAGCGAACACCACGCATCAGTGTTTTCTTAGCGGCGCAGCGCATTGACCATGCCGAGCATCTCGTCGGATGCCTGCACAACCTTGACGCTGGCTTCATAAGCGCGCTGCGCGATCATCAGGTTCACCATCTCGTCGACCAGCTTGACGTTGGAGCCTTCCAGAAATCCCTGGGCAATCCGCCCCAAGCCCTCTTCTCCAGGTTTGCCGACGACCGGGTCGCCGGCGGCCTCGGTCGGCCGGTAGAGGTTGTCCCCCTGCGCCAACAGAGCTTGCGGATTGGAGAATCGCACCAGGTCAATCTGCCCGATCTCCACAGGCGTGGCCTGATTCGCCAAACGGATCCGCACGGTGCCATCCGTGTCGATCAGCAAGGCCTGCGCATTGTCGGGAATGCTCAGGCCAGGTTTCAGCGCATAGCCTGCCTGGGTTGCCAGCAGGCCCTCCTTGTTGACCCTCAGCGTGCCGCCGCGCGCATAAGCCTGTGACCCATCAGGCAAAGTCACCTCCATGAAGCCGTCACCTTCAATTGCAACGTCGAACGCGGACTCCGTTTTCTTGAGGTCGCCCATGTCGAAAAGCTTGGCCATGCCGCCTATGCCAACGCCCGCCCCCACTCTCGTAACCGCATCCATGAGGCCCTGCGGCGCGCCGGCATTCGCCAAAGGGAGCGGCGCGGCCGAACGCGTGACCAGATCCGAGAACGTCAGTCGGCCTTTTTTAAATCCCGTGGTGTTGACGTTGGCCAGATTGTTGGCGATCGTGTCCACATTCATCTGCTGGGCCTGCATGCCGGTCGCACCAATATAGAGCGCATCGAACATAAAACTCCTCTGGTTTGTGTGTAGTGAAAACGGGCTCAGGCAAGATCGCCGAGCTTTCGAATGGCTGTCCCCATCATTTCGTCGTAACCTGTCGCGACCTTTTGCATCGACTCGAAATGCCGCATCGTCTGCATCAGTTGCACCATCTCCTGCATGGACGAAACATTGGAGTTTTCGAGAAAGCCCTGGCGTACCTGGACATCGACATCGTTCATCATGCCGGCCGGACTCTCCGAAGCGACAAGCCCCTCCCCGAGATGCCGGAGCGTCTGCGACGCCTCTAGCTGCATCACCTTGAGCTGGGCCACCGGCTCTTGCGCGGACAAGCGGTTGGCGGCAATGCCGGCTGCTCCGGACTTGGGGCCTTCAAATACATAGCCCCTGGAATCAATCGAGGGATTGCGTGTCGTCAAAAAGATGGCGCCGCCTTTACCCATCACCGGGTGTCCCTGGGCATTCACCAACCGCCCCTGACCGTCCAGGTGGAAGGAACCCTGCCGCGTGTAGGCCGGGCCGGACGCCGTTGAGACCTCAAAGAAGCCGTCTCCGTCCAACGCGAGATCCAGATTTTGTCCGGTGGACTTGAGTGTGCCGGGGCGAAGGTCCGTCTGCGTTTTCAGCAGGCCGCCGGTCGCGTCTACCTGCTGCGACAACGCATCGACCTGCGCGGAGAAGGAGGCGCCGAGTTGGGAATAGGGGGTGGGCTGGACCGAAACGACCTCCCGCTTGTAGCCTATGGTCAAGGCGTTGGCCAGGTTCATGCCGACCCTTTCAAGACGGATGCTGTCCTGGTGCATGCTTTGCAAAGCGACGGAGAGAATATTGGTCATGGTTCGGATTGAGTTGCAGGACAAAAATGCACGGGTTGCTTAAAAGCTCACCACACCATACGACTTGAGTTCGATGTTGTGCGGGATCTCGGCCATGGACAGCACACGCAGATGCGGCATTACCCGCTCGGACAAGGCACGCACGTGCCGGCGAAGCTCGGGAGAGCAGAGCAGCACTGGCAGCAAATTGCTTTTCATCATCTTTTCCGCTTGCTGCACCAGTTTGCCGATGAATTTTTCGGCCATTTGCGGTTCCAGGACGAACT
>NZ_JBFUAZ010000128.1:0-8516 GCF_056406035.1 Polaromonas sp. P1_E1_2
GTCATCGTGGGCCTGATCCTCGCGGCGGCCGTGCTGGCCTTCTTCTGGACGCCGCACGAGCCGCTCAAGATCAACTTCCTGGCGCGCCTCAAACCACCCAGCGCCACCTATTGGCTGGGCACCGACGAGTTCGGCCGCGACGAACTCTCGCGCCTCATGGCCGGGGCCTCCAACAGCGTCTGGATCAGTTTTCTCACGGTGCTGCTCTCTATCACCGCAGGCACCGCCATCGGCGTGCTGACGGGCTTTGTGCGCGGCTGGACCGACCGCATCATCATGGCCTTTGTCAACGCCCTGCTGGCCTTCCCCGGCCTGTTGCTGGCGCTGGCGCTGCTGGCCGTCTTCGGCGCCAACAAGTACGGCATCATCCTGGCGCTGGGCCTGGCCTACACGCCCTCGGTCACCCGCATCGTGCGCGGCACGGTGATGTCGCTGCGTGAAAAAGAATTCATCGAATCCTCGCGTGTGCTTGGCAATTCGGAGCTCTACACCATGTTCCGCCATGTGCTGCCCAACTGCGTGGCGCCACTCACGGTGCTGGCCACTTCGATGTTCGGCTGGGTCATCCTGGCGGAGAGTTCCCTCTCCTTCCTGGGCCTGGGCGTGCCGCCGCCCGCGCCCACCTGGGGCAATATGCTGGCCGCCGCCCGGCCCTTTATGGCGCAGGCAACTTACCTTTCCATCTTCCCGGGCCTGTGCATTGCGCTCACGCTACTGGGCATCAACTTCCTGGGCGACGCGGTGCGTGACCTGCTGGATCCGCGCATGAGGGGCGTCGAATGAACCACCTTGTAGATGTCTCGGCCTTAAGCCTTTCCATCGGCAAGGGCGGCCGCGAAATCGTGCGCAATGTGTCCTTCACCGTCGCGCCCGGCGAGATCGTCGGCATCGTCGGTGAATCCGGCAGTGGCAAGACCCAGGCGGCGCGCGCCATCATGGGCCTCACGCCGCTGCCGCTGGTGCGCAGCGCAGGCCGTATTCTGTTTGAAGGCGAGGACATGGCGGCGGCCGGCGATGCGCGTTTGCGCCAGCTGCGGGGCGCGCGCATAGGCATGGTGTTCCAGGAGCCCATGACTTCGCTCAATCCGTCAATGACGATTGGCCGGCAGCTTGACGAAGGCCTGGCGCTGCACCGGCCCGAGCTCTCGCCGGCCGCGCGCCGCGACAAGGCTTTGGCCATGCTCGCGCGCGTCGGCATCACCGACCCGCAGGCCGCGCTCGCCGCATGGCCACATGAATTTTCAGGCGGCATGCGCCAGCGCATGATGCTGGCCTCTGTCATGCTGCTGGAGCCCGCGCTGCTGATCGCCGACGAACCGACTACTGCCCTGGACGCGCTGGTGCAGCGTGACGTGCTGGAGCTGATGGTTGGCCTCACGCGCGAACACAACACCGCCGTGCTGCTGATCAGCCACGACCTGCCCATGGTTGCGCGCTACACCCAGCGCATGATCGTCATGCAGCAGGGTGAAGTCGTTGAGGCCGGCGACACCGCTGCCTTGCTGGCCGGCCCGAAGCAGGACTACACCCGCAAGCTGCTGGAAGCCATCCCGCGCCGGCAAGCCGCGCGCACGATTGCCGACGAACAGCCCGTCATCGAAGTGCGCAAGCTCGTATTCGACTACCCCGGAAAGCGCAAGTTGTTCGCCAAATCCACGGCCAAGCGCGTACTGCACGGCATCGACCTGGTGGTGCGCCCGCGCGAGATCGTCGCAGTGGTGGGCGGCTCCGGCTCGGGCAAAACCACGCTGGGCCGCGCGATTGCCGGCTTGCTCAAGCCGACCGAAGGCGACATTCGTTTTCGCGGCCGTTCGATTGCGCGCAGCGACGCGGGCTGGCTGGACTACCGGCTCAACTGCCAGATGGTGTTCCAGGACCCGTACTCGTCATTGAATCCGCGCATGAGCATTGGCCAGCTGGTCGGTGAAGGGCTGCGGCTGGTGCCCGGTCTTTCATCCGCCGAGCGGCAAACACGCGTAGCGAAGATGCTGGACGAAGTCGGCCTGGAGCCGCGGCATGCGGCGCGTTACGCACATGAACTCTCGGGTGGCCAGCGCCAGCGCGTGGCGATTGCCCGCGCGCTGATACGCGAGCCGGCTTTTGTGATTGCCGACGAGCCGGTGTCGGCACTCGACGTGACCGTGCGCGCCCAGGTGCTGGCGCTGCTGGCCGAGCTGCAGGAGCGCCATGGCTTTGCCTGCCTTTTCATCAGCCACGACCTCGGCGTGGTCGAGCAGGTGGCCGACCGCGTGATCGTGATGCAGGCCGGCCAGATCATCGAGCAGGGCAGCCGCGACGAGGTGTTCGACAAGCCGCAGCACGCCTATACACGCAAGCTGCTCTCCGCGATTCCTGCGCTCACGCCCACAGGCCAGGGCGGCATGCAGCTCAAGTGGCGCTTTGACGAACCCGATACGCCGGCAGGCGCCCTGAACCCCTTACACCCTCTTCCGGTCTGATCTTTAAGGAGCTTTTCATGCTTTCCCTTCGATTGAAATTTCTGGCCGCCGCCATGCTCGCGGCCTGTTCCGCGGCCCAGGCCCAGACCCCACAAATCGTGGTCGCGCAGCCGGCAGACATCCGCTCGACCAACCCCGGCGTGAACCGCGACAACACCACCGACGGTGTGGTGCTCAACATCGTCGAAGGCCTGGTCGCGTACCACGAGAACGGCACCGTCGGCCCGCTGCTGGCGCGCTCCATCGTCACCAGCCCCGACGGCCTGACCTATATCTTCAAGCTGCGCACCAACGTGAAGTTCCACAATGGCGAGCCCATGACTTCGGCCGACGTGCTGTGGAGCTGGAAGCGCTACATGGACCCCAAGACCGACTGGCGCTGCCTCAGCGAATTTGACGGCCGCTCCGGCGTCAAGGTGACTTCTGTCACGGCCCCCGACGCACRGACCGTGGTCATGCAGTTGGACAAACCCTCGGCCGTGTTCCTCGACAACCTGGCCCGCACCGACTGCGGCATGACGGCCGTCCTGAACAAAAAGTCCGTCAAGGAAGACGGCAGCTGGGACAAGCCCATCGGCACCGGCCCCTTCAAGTTTGAAGAATGGAAGCGCGGAGAGTACGTCACGCTCAGCGCATTTGCCGACTACCAGTCGCCCCCCGGCACCAAGCCCGACGGCTACCTCGGCCTCAAGAAGCCGCTGGTTGGGCAGGTCAAATTTTTGACCGTGCCCGACATGTCGACCTCCAAGGCCGGCCTGCAGTCCGGCGCCATCGACGCGGGCCAGATCACCTCGTCCGACGTGCAGGAGCTCAAGGCGAATAAAAATCTCAGCGTTGTCGCCGCAGTGGACGCGGGCAAGAACACGCTGCTGATGCAGACCAACGACCCGCTGCTCAAAGACGAGCGCATCCGCCAGGCCATCGCGCTCTCGCTTGACATGAACCAGCTTGTCGCGGCCGCGTCCGAAGGCCTGGCCCGCGTCAACAACTCGGCCATCCAGGACACTTCGGCCTTCTACACAGCGGCCCAGAAAAAAGGCTACCGCCACGACCCGGCCAAGGCCAAGCAGCTGCTGAAGGAAGCCGGCTACAAGGGCCAGCCCATCGTGATCCAGGCCAACAAGCGCGCGCACGTGCCCAGCTTCTCGGTCGCGGTGATGAGCCAGGCCATGATGCAGGCCGTGGGCATCAACGCCCAGATCGAGGTGCTCGAATGGGCAACCCAGCTGGACCGTTACAACAGCGGCAACTACCAGATGAGCTCCTTCACCTATTCGTCGCGCCTGGACCCGGCCCTGAGCTATGAGCAGTTCTCAGGCAACAAGGCCAAGCAGCCGCGCAAGGTGTGGGACGACCCGGCCGCGCAAAAGCTGATCGACCAGAGCTTCGCCGAAGCGGACCCCAAGAAACGCCAGGCCTTGTTTGACCAGCTGCACGCGTTGATGATCGCCAAGACGCCGCTGGTCATCCTCTACAACGTGACCGATTCGTGGGCTGTGCGCAAGCGCGTGAACGGGTTCACGGTGTGGGAAGGCAAGCCGCTGCTCTGGAATACAAAGCTGGCCGCCAAGTAAGTCATTCCAGCATCACCTCTCGGTCGCCTTGCACGCAGGCCCGCGCGCAAGGCATGGACAGGCACGCCTTGCGGCGGTCGTCATCTCTCTTCACGCAACTTCTTACGGCAGCCCAGCATGGCAAACATCAAACAATTCCCCTTTATCTCCGTCTCCGGCAGCCCGCATGAACGCGGCCTGCAGTACGGGCGGCAGGCCGCCGACCGGGTACGTGGCAGCGCGCGCCTGTACGGCCAGACGCTGGTCAACCTGGGCTACAGCGAACAGGCACGCGCGCGCTTGATCGACTTCTTCGCCAAGGAAATCGGCAACTTCGCACCCCACTACATCGACGAGATGCGCGGCATCGCCGAGGGCGCAGGCGTGGACTTCCAGGACATCGTGATGATCAACGCCCGCACCGAGGTGCTGGCCAAGGCCCGCGCCGAGAAGGTCACACAGGCCGACCAGGAGCCGGGCGACGGCTGCACCGGCGCCCTCATCCTGCCCGAGCGTTCGGCCAACGGCAACCTGCTGCATGGCCAGAACTGGGACTGGCGCGCCGAGTGCGTCGAGACCTCCGTCGTGCTGCGCGTGCGCAACGACAACGGCCCCGACTTCCTGACCTTTGTCGAGGCCGGCGGGCTCGCCCGCAGCGGCTTCAACAGCGCGGGCGTGTCCATCACCGCCAACTACCTCGAGTCAGACCGCGACTTCAAGCAGCTGGGCGTGCCGCTCTCGCTTATCCGCCGCAAGGTGCTGGAGCAGGAGATTTTCTCGCTGGCCATGAAGGCCGTCGCCGCCACACCCAAGTCCTGCTCCAACAACATCATGCTGGGCATGTCGCAGGGCTTTGGCATCGACTTTGAATGCACCACCAATGAATCGTTTCCAATTTACCCCGGCGCCGACAACCTGATCGTGCACGCCAACCACTGGATGAGCCCGGTCGCCCTGAGCAAGCTGGTGGACATGGGCATTTCCCAATCACCCGACAGCCACTACCGCGACTGGCGCGTACGCAAGCTGCTGAACCAGCAAGACAAGCTGGGCCGCCAGGAATTGAAGAACGCGTTTTTCGACAACTTCGGCCTGCCCTACTCCGTCTGCCGCCCGCCCCGCATCGGCAGCCACGACAACCTGTCGGCCACGGTCGCCATGGTCATCATGGAACCCGCAGTGGGGGAAATGGAAGTGGCGCCCCTGCCGGCCCTGAACAAGGTGTTCACCTGCTACAGCCTGACGGAAGAGCCCAGGATTTCTGCCTGAGCGCATCGCGCAGCCCCTTTGCAGGATTGCTGCTGCCAACGGATCGAGGTACTGAGCGGTCGGGTTCAAGGCTTTGGCTCGCTTGACAACTTGTCTGCAAAGTAAGGCAAAAGAAATAGGAGGAGGCATAGGCGTGCTTCCTGCCCTTGGCGCGGCGCGGCAGTGGCGGCAACCGACTCTCCACCAAGCCTGTTTCCTACAGCGCAATCGGCCCTGCTCCGGGATGCTGGCGGTTTACTTCGCCACTCCCCACTCCCTCCTTCCTAAAGGACAAAGGCAGAAGCCATGGAAAGCCCCACCGATGCACTCACCATCTCCCGGCGAGGTATCCTGATCGCTAGCGCCGCTTCAGCGGCTGTGACCACTATGCCATCAGACGCCACCGCAGCCCCCTCTTCACCGCTCGCCGCACCTGGCTCCGTCCCTCAGGGGCGCGTGACCATCGAGGTCAACGGCACGGCCCACACCCTGAACCTGGACACACGCACCACGCTGCTCGATGCCTTGCGCGAGCATCTGCACCTTACCGGCACCAAAAAAGGCTGCGACCATGGGCAGTGCGGCGCCTGCACCGTGCTGCTCGACGGCCAGCGCATCAATTCCTGCCTGACGCTGGCCGTGATGCATGAGGGCAGCAAGGTGACCACCATCGAAGGGCTGGGAACCTTGCAGCGCATGCACCCGCTGCAGACAGCCTTCGTCAAGCATGACGGCTATCAATGCGGTTACTGCACGCCGGGCCAGATCTGCTCCGCCGTCGGCGCACTCGACGAGCTGCGCCGGGGCGTCCCCAGCCACGTCAGCGCGGACATCACCGCTCGGCCGCTGCTCTCGCCCGACGAGCTTCGGGAGCGCATGAGCGGCAACATCTGCCGCTGCGGCGCCTACTCCAACATCGTTGAAGCCATCACTGAAGTGGCGGGGGCGCAGGCATGAAACCCTTCACGTATGAACGCGCCAGCTCGCCGGCGCAAGCCGCCGCGGCGGTGGCCCGCAACCCGGCAGCAAAGTTCATCGCAGGCGGTACCAACCTGCTTGATTTGATGAAGTTGYAGATCGAAGCGCCTGCGCACCTGGTCGACGTGAATGGCCTGGCGCTGGACAAGATTGAGGCAACGCCCGAGGGCGGCCTGCGTGTGGGCGCGATGGTTCGCAACACCGCGCTGGCCTCAGACGAGCGCGTGCGGCGCGACTACGGCGTGCTGTCGCGGGCCTTGCTCGCCGGTGCCTCGGGCCAGCTGCGCAACAAGGCGACCACCGCCGGCAACCTGCTGCAGCGCACACGTTGCCCCTACTTTTACGACACCGACCAGCCCTGCAACAAGCGCCGGCCAGGCAGCGGCTGCAGCGCCATCGGGGGCGTGAACCGCCAGCACGGCATCATCGGCACCAGCCAGGCCTGCATCGCCACCCACCCGAGTGATATGGCCGTTGCCATGCGGGTGCTGGACGCATCGGTAGAAACCGTGCGGGCCGACGGGCGTGCGCGCGTCATTCCGATTGCCGACTTTCACCGGCTGCCAGGCGATACGCCACACATCGAAACCACGCTGGAGCCCGGTGAGCTGATCACCGCTGTGACACTGCCGCGCCCGGCCGGCGGCGTGCACATCTACCGCAAGGTGCGTGACCGCGCCTCTTACGCCTTCGCGCTCGTTTCCGTGGCGGCCATCGTGCAGCGTGATGGCTCCGGCAAGGTCGCCCTGGGCGGCGTAGCACACAAGCCCTGGCGCGTTGAAGCCGCGGAGGCCGCCATGCCGCAAGATGCGCGGGCTCTTGCGGCCGGCGTGCTGGCCGGCGCAACGCCGACACATGACAACGCCTTCAAATTGCCACTGGCAGAGCGAACCATCGCCGCCGTGCTGGCCCAGGCGAGGAGCGCATCGTGAAATTCGACACCCCTGCCACCACCAACCCCATTGACCAGCTCAAGGTCATCGGCAAGCCCACCGACCGCATTGACGGCCCGCTCAAAACCACCGGCACCGCACCCTATGCCTACGAGCGCCACGACGCCGCACCGGACGCGGCTTACGGCTACGTCGTAGGCGCCGGCATCGCCAAGGGCCGCATCGCGTCGATGGATTTGCGCGCGGCCCGCACCGCGCCGGGCGTGCTGGCCATCATTACCGCAGAGAACGCTGGCAAGCTCACCAAAGGCAGCTTCAACACCGCCAGGCTGCTGGGCGGGCCGGAGATTGAGCACTACCACCAGGCCGTGGCGCTGGTGGTGGCCAACACGTTTGAGCAGGCGCGCGCCGCCGCGCAACTGGTACGCATCGTCTATGAGAGCATGCCAGGCAAGTTCAACCTGGCGTCTGAAAAAGACGGCGCGCCACTGGCCAAGGCGTCTGATTTTTCGGGTGAACCTGAAACCAAGGTGGGCGATTTCGCGGGCGCCTTTGCCACCGCGCCTGTGCAGCTGGACGCCACCTACACCACGCCCGACCAGTCGCACGCCATGATGGAGCCGCACGCCACCATCGCAGCGTGGACGGGCGACAAGCTCACGGTCTGGACAGCCAACCAGATGATCGACTGGGGCGTGGGCGATCTGGCCAAAACGCTGGATATTCCCAAAGCCAACGTCAGGCTGGTGTCGCCCTTTATCGGCGGGGGCTTCGGCGGCAAGCTTTTCCTGCGTGCCGATGTGCTGCTGGCCGCGCTGGGCGCGCGCGCGGCGGGGCGGCCGGTCAAGGTTGCGCTGCAGCGGCCGCTGATGATGAACAACACCACCCACCGGCCGGCCACCATCCAGCGCATACGCCTGGGGGCGGGACGCGACGGCAAGCTCACTTCCATCGGCCATGAGGGCTGGTCAGGCGACCTGCCAGGCGGCGGGCCCGAGACCGCAGTGAACCAGACGCGCCTGCTTTACGCCGGCGCCAACCGGATGACCGCCACACGGCTGGCCGTGCTGGACCTGCCCGAGGGCAATGCGATGCGCGCACCGGGCGAGGCGCCCGGCCTGATGGCGCTCGAGATCGCGATGGATGAAATGGCCGGGAAGCTGGGCATGGACCCGGTGGAGTTCCGTGTCCTCAACGACACGCAGGTAGACCCTGAAAAACCCGACCGTGCTTACTCCCAGCGCCAGTTGATCCAATGCCTGAGAACCGGCGCGCAAACCTTCGGCTGGAACCGGCGCGTAGCCAAACCGGGCCAGCTGCGTGAAGGGCGCTGGCTGGTGGGCCTGGGTGTCGCCTCGGCTTTTCGCAACAACCTGACGATGACG
>NZ_JBFUAZ010000129.1:0-8482 GCF_056406035.1 Polaromonas sp. P1_E1_2
ACCAGGCCATGCGCGCCGTGGGCCTGCCGTCCATGCGCATCCTCTATACCGAAGCCGCCGTGGTCATCGCGCTGGTGCATGTGATGCTGCCATTCATGGTGATCCCGGTGTGGACCTCGCTGCAAAAGCTGGACCCGGGCGTTGAAGACGCGGCGCTGTCGCTGCAGGCCTCTCACTTCACCACATTGCGCCGCATCATCTTTCCGCAGGTGCTGCCGGGCATCCTGTCTGGCAGCCTGATTGTGTTTGGCCTCTCCGCCAGCGCCTTCGCCATCCCGGGCCTGCTAGGCGGGCGGCGTTTGAAGATGGTGGCGACGGTGGTGTATGACGAATACCTGCACGAACTCAACTGGCCGCTGGGCGCGGCCATTGCGCTCACGCTGCTGCTGGCCAACCTGGCCATCATGCTGAGCTACAACCGCGTCCTTGAGCGCTCTTATAAAAAGTCTTTGGGATAAGGAGCGCACCATGTCCAAAAACGGTCCCCTCGCGCTGCTCTTCAACGCACTCGTCATCACCTTCATGCTGGCGCCGCTGGTCATTGTGTGCGTGGTGGCCTTCACGCCCGGCAACACGCTGGCCATTCCGACCACGGAGTTTTCATTGCGCTGGTTCCGCGCGGTGTTTGCGCATTCGGACTTTGTGCAGTCCTTCAAGAACAGCCTCTGGCTGGCGTCGATATCTGCGACGCTGGCCACGCTGCTGGCTGTACCGGCCGGGCTGGCGATTGCCCGCCATACCTTCCCAGGCCGTGATTTTCTCAATGGCCTGTTCCTCTCGCCGCTCATCATTCCACACCTGGTGTTGGGTGTGGCCTTGCTGCGCACCTTCTCGCTGATCGGCGCGACCGGCAGCTTCTTCTGGCTGGCGCTGGCGCACGTGGTCATCATCACGCCCTATGTGCTGCGGCTGGTGCTGGCCTCGGTTGAGGGCAGTGACCGCAGCGCCGAGCAGGCGGCCCTCTCGCTGGGCGCAAGCCAGGCGACGGTGTTTGTGCGCGTGACGCTGCCGATGATCCTGCCCGGCGTCACCGGCGGCTGGCTGCTCGCTTTCATCAACAGCTTTGATGAGGTCACCATGTCGATCTTTGTCACCGCGCCTTCCACCGYGACCTTGCCGGTGCGGATGTACATGTATGCGACCGAGTCGATAGACCCCTTGATGGCGGCCGTCTCGGCCCTCATGGTGGCGCTCACGGCTGTGGCCATGCTGGTGCTGGACCGCATCTACGGCCTCGACAAGATTCTGGTCGGACACAAATGAAATCAACCATTGAAATCGCCGGGGTAAGCCTCAAGCCTGCAGCCCTGCTTCACCGCGTGGCCGAAGGCGGCCGCAAACCCGTGGGCTTTGTGCTCAATGGGCTGGCACTGACGGCACTGGCCGGCGACACCGTGCTGACGGCGGTGCTGACGCACAGCGCGCAGCTGCGCTTCAGCGAATTCAGCGGCGAGCCGCGCGCCGGCTTTTGCCTGATGGGTGCCTGCCAGGACTGCTGGGTCGCCACCGAATCGGGCCGGCGACTGCGTGCCTGCAGCACCTTCATTGAAGAAGGCATGCGGCTGGTGACTGGCGCGGAGGGACCGGTATGAGCACGCAGGCGGTGATTGTGGGCGCCGGCCCGGCCGGCGTGCGCGCGGCCGAGGCGCTGGTGGCGCACGGCCTGCGTCCCGTGGTGGTGGACGAAGCGCCGCGCTGGGGCGGGCAGATCTACCGCCAGCCGCCCGCGGGTTTCTCGCGGCCTAAAGAGGCTCTCTATGGTTTTGAGGCCGGGCGCGCCGATGCGGTGCATGAGGCCATGGCCGGCATCCTGGACAAGGTTGATTACCGCCCCGACACCCTGGTCTGGAGCGCTGAAGGCGGCAAGCTCGACTTGCTTCATCACGGGCTGATGAGCACGCTGCCCTACAGCCATCTCATTGTTGCCACCGGCGCGACAGACCGTGTCCTGCCTTTTCCCGGCTGGACTTTGCCCGGCGTCTATACGCTGGGCGCCGCGCAGGTGGCCCTGAAATTCCAGGGCTGCGCAATTGGCTCGCGCGTGGTGTTTGCCGGCACCGGGCCGCTGCTGTATTTGATTGCTTACCAGTACGCCAGGGCCGGCGCCAAAGTTGTGGCGGTGCTCGATACGGCCAGTTTTGCAGGCAAGGCCGCCGCCGTGCCCGCCATGCTGCGCCAGCCGGCGCTATTGGCCAAGGGCCTTTATTACCTGGGCTGGTTGCGCATGCATGGCGTCGCGGTGCACCAGGGCGTGGAACTGGCAGGCGCCACAGGCGATGAACGCGTGCAGGCGATGCACTGGCGCAAGGGCGGCCGCGCGCACGAGATCGCCTGCGACGGCGTGGGTTTTGGCTACGCGCTGCGGCCCGAAACGCAGCTGGCCGATTTGCTGGGCTGCCGTTTTCGCTATGACAGCCTGCAGCGCGGCGCATTGCCCGAGCGCGACGCCATGGGCCGCTCCAGCGTGGCAGGTGTTTACCTGGCTGGCGATGGTGCCGGCATCATGGGCGCTGATGCCGCGGAATGGGCTGGCGAGCGTGCCGCGCTGGCGCTGCTGGCGGACACCGGGCACAGGATCGATGTGGCACGCGCGGCCTCGCTCGAAAACCAGCTTTCGCGTACGGCGGCCTTTCGGGAAGGGTTGGAGCGCGCCTTTCCGTTTCCCGTTGACTGGGCTGCAGCCGCCCCTGATGAACTGGTGGTCTGCCGCTGTGAAGAAATCACCGCGGGCGAGTTGCGCCAGTGCGTGGCCGACACCGGCGCGCGCGAGATGAACCGCCTCAAGGCGCTGACGCGGGTGGGCATGGGGCGCTGCCAGGGGCGTACCTGCGGCGTGGCGGCGGCGGAAATCCTCGCACAGGCCTGCGCTGTATCGCCTGATGCCGTAGGCCGGCTGCGCGGGCAGTCACCCATCAAGCCCCTGCCATTTTCGGCCGTGGCCGCCCAGGCAATGAAGCAGGAGGGCGTGTAGTGGAACGCGTCACGGCCGACGTTGCGATTGTGGGCGGCGGCATCATGGGCTCGTCGGCGGCTCTGTTCCTGCGTCGTATGGGTTTGTCGGTCGTGCTGCTCGAGCGTGATCTGTGCGGTTCGCGCTCCAGCGGCGTCAACTACGGCGGCGTGCGTCGCCAGGGCCGGCCGATCAGCCAGCTGCCGCTGTCGCAGCGCGCGCAGGGCTTGTGGGCGCAATTGCCCGAACTGATCGGCATCGACGGCGAATACCTCCCTTCGGGGCACCTCAAGATCGCGCGCAGCGAAGCCGACCTGGTCTCGCTCGAAAGCTACCGCGAGCGCACGTTGGGCTTCGGCATGGATTTGCAAATGCTTTCCATGCGGGCCCTGCGCGAACGCTGCCCGTGGCTGGGAAAAGCTGCCATAGGCGCATCGCTGTGCCCCGGTGACGGACAGGCCAACCCGCGCCTCGTGTCGCCGGCCTTTGCACTGGCCGCGCGCAAGCTCGGCGCCGACGTACGCGAACAGACCCGTGTGGACGAGGTGGCGCGCGACGGAGCGGTGTTTGTGCTGTGTTCGGGCGATGCGCTGGAGGTTCGCGCCAAGCACCTGCTCAATTGCGCGGGCGCATGGGCCGGCGCCCTCGCGGCGCAATTTGGCGAACCTGTGCCGATGGAGGCCGGGCACCCTGAGATGTCGGTGACCGAGCCGTTGCCGGCGTTCATGAACCTCAGCCTTGGCGTGGAAGGCGGTGGCATCTATGCCCGCCAGGTGGCCCGCGGCAACTGCGTCATCGGTGGCGGCCGGGGTTACGCGCTGGACGACCAGCGTGCCCGCGCACAGCGCAGCGGCCTGGCCGGCCTGATGCAGCAAACCGTCGAGCTGCTGCCGGCGCTGAAACACGCGCACATCATCCGCACCTGGAGCGGCACCGAAGGCTACCTGCCCGACCGCCAGCCGGTGATAGGGCCGAGCGCCACCACACCGGGCCTGATTCATGCATTCGGATTCGCCGGGGGCGGCTTCCAGCTGGGGCCGGGCGTGGGTGCGGTGCTGGCCGACCTGGTGTGTGAGGGCCGCAGCGCCACGCCAATTGACGCTTTTTCGATTGAACGCTTTTCCGCAAACCCGCGTGCGACAACCGCCGGGCCCGTTTCTTTCTCCGTTGTCTAGTCCTCTTCACAGTCCTCCTCAATTTCACTGCCTTCACTTCACCAACGCCACCAGGAGCTTTCCATGAACATCTCCCTACGATTCCTGACCGCCCGCGCTACAGCGGTGTCGCTTGCCGTTGCAGCCGCCGGCCTGGCCGGCGGAAACGCCATGGCCCAGACCAAGACGCTGTACATCGGCATGAACGGCGGCACCATGGAAAAAACCTACACCGAGAACGTCTTCGGCGCGTTTGAGAAGGCCAACAACGTCAAGGTCGTGGTCGTGCCCGGCACCTCGTCAGACATCCTGGCCAAGGCGCAGGCCAACAAGGACAACCCGCAGATGCACGTGATGTTCCTGGACGACGGCATCATGTACCGCGCCATCGGTATGGGCCTGTGCGAGAAGATGCAGGCCACCCCTGCGTTGAATGACCTGTTTCCCACGGCGCGCTTCAAGGGCGACATGGCCGCCGGCGTCAACATCGGCATGACCGGCATTGCCTACAACAAGAAGATGTTCGCCGAAAAAGGCTGGACACCGCCGACTTCCTGGATGGACATGGCCAACCCGAAGTACAAGGGCAAGGTGGTGTTCCAGTCGCTGTCGTCGTCGACCTTCGGCCTGCACGGCTTCCTGCTGTTCAACCGCATCCAGGGCGGCAATGACAAAAATGTGGAGCCCGGCTTCAAGGCCTGGCCCACCACCATAGGCCCCAATGTGCTCGAGTACATCCCGAGCTCGGCCAAGATCGCTGAAATGGTGCAGACCGGCGAGGCCGCGATGTTCCCGCTCACGCCCACCGCCGTCGGCGTGCTCAAGGAAAAAGGCCTGCCCGTGGAATACGTGCAGCCCAAGGAAGGTTCGGCCGTGCTGACGGTGGGTGAATGCGTGATCGCGAAGAACAGTGAACCTGCGCTGGCTCACAAGCTGGCCCAGTACCTGCTGTCGCCTGAGGCGCAGGCCGCGGCGCTGGAGTTTGGCGACCAGATACCGTCCAACCCCAAAACCAAGGCCAGCGGCAAGGCCGCCGCGCTTGTGACCCAGATGAACACCTACATGAAGACGGCGACCACGGTGGACTGGGATGCCATCAACGAGAACCGCCCAGCCTGGAATGCGCGCTGGAACAAGACGGTCGAGCGCTGATCATCTATTGCCTGCACCTTTCGCAGGCGCCGCATGCAAAAACCCGAAGCGGGCCTTTCCGGGCCACTTCGGGTTTTATGCTTTTTGGACCTCCAGCGCAGTAAAGGTGAGCGCAAGCAGCTATTAAATTTATAGCGCCCTAATTGTGCCGACCGCGCAGCAAGCGCAAGCCATTGCCCACCACCAGCAGGCTGGCGCCCATGTCGGCAAACACCGCCATCCACATCGTTGCCGTGCCGAAGATGGCCAGGAGCAGGAAGATGCCCTTGATGCCCAGGGCCAGGCTGATGTTCTGCCACAGGATGGCATGCGTGCGTTTTGACATCTGCACCGTTTCTGCCACCCTCTCCAGGTTGTCGTTCATGATCACCACGTCGGCCGCTTCCATGGCTGTGTCGGCGCCGGCGCCGCCCATGGCGAAGCCGATGTCGGCCTGCGCCAGCGCGGGCGCGTCGTTGATGCCGTCGCCTGTCATGCCGGTGGCGCCGTAGTGCCGCTGCATTTCGCGAATGGCATCAAGCTTGGCTTCGGGAAGCAGGTCGCCGCGGGCGTCGTCGATGCCGGCCTGGCTGGCGATGGCGCGCGCCGTAGCGGCGTTGTCACCGGTCAGCATCACGGGCGTGACGCCCAGCGCCTTCAGGTCGGCAATCGCCTGCCGGGACGTTGGCTTGATGGTGTCGGCCACCGCGAACAGGGCCAGCACGCGCGTCCCGTCGGCCAGCAGCGTCACAGTGCGGCCTTGCTGTTCATGCCGGGCGAGTTCGGTTTCCAGTTCCACACTGCACAGGCCCAACTCATGGATGAGGCGGTGATTGYCCAACACGAGGCGTTGGCCCTGGGCCGTTCCCTCAACGCCACGGCCCGGCAGGGCCTTGAAGGCTTGTACCTCGGCGGCATCGGTGTTCAGTCCCGCCGCAATCGCTTTGGACACCGGATGATCAGATCGTGAGGCCATGCCGGCGGCCAGCTGCGCGGCCATCGCTGCGTCGGCATTGCCCCAGGTACGCCAATCCACCAACTGGGGCTTGCCCTCCGTGATGGTACCGGTCTTGTCGAGTGCGATGGCTTTGAGCAGGCGCGCCTGCTCGAGGTAGGTGCCGCCCTTGATGAGGATGCCCTGGCGCGCGGCGGCCGAAAGCCCGCTTACCACCGTGACGGGCGTGGAAATCACCAGCGCGCAGGGACAGGCGATGACCAGCAGCACCAGCGCCTTGTATGCCGACTCTTGCCAGCTCAGGCCCGCCAGCAGCGGCATCAGCACGGCGACGGCAACGGCGATGGCGAACACTGCCGGCGTGTAGACGGCGGCAAAGCGGTCGACAAAACGTTGCGTGGGCGCGCGGCTGCCCTGGGCCTGCTCGACGGCATGGATGATGCGTGCCAGCGTGGTGTTGCCGGCCGCCGCCGTGACGCGGATTTCCATCTCACCTGTTTCGTTGATGGTGCCTGCAAAGACGGTGTCGCCCGGCTCCTTGTCGACCGGAATGCTTTCGCCGGTGATGGGCGCCTGGTTGACCGCGCTGCTGCCCAGGGTCACCAGGCCGTCCAGCGGTACGCGCTCGCCGGGGCGTATGCGCACCAGGGCCTGCAGCGGCACGGCGGCCACCGGCGTGTTGGCCCACGCGCCGTCTTCGCCCTGCATCAAGGCCTGCTCTGGTGCCATGTCCAGCAGGCCCTTGATGGCGTTGCGCGCGCGGTCCACGGCTTTGGCTTCGATCAGCTCGGCAATGGCATAGAGCGCCATCACCATCGCGGCTTCCGGCCACTGGCCGATCAGGAAAGCGCCGGTGACGGCGACCGACATCAGCGCGTTGATGTTGAGCTTGCCGCGCAGCAGGGCGGCCATGCCCTTTTTATAGGTGTCCAGGCCGGCCAGGCCAATGGCCAGCGCCGCCACCGCCATGCCGGCGATTTTCCAGGCCAGCAGCTCGGGCGCAAAAAACGACACAGCCTCGGCGCCCACGGCCAGCACCAGCGCCGCGGCCAGGCGGGTGACACCGCTGCCAAAACCGTCAAAACCGCCATCATGGCTGTGGTCGTGCCCATGCCCCTCATGGTCGTGGCCGCCTGTATGCGTGCTGGCACCCTGGGCAGGCTGAGGGTCAAACCCGGCCTTGCGGATCGCGTCCAGGGCAGTCGCACAGGCTTCTTCGCTGGCGTCTATTCGCAGCGTGCGTGCGCCCAGCTGGAAGCCCAGCGACCGGATACCGGCGATCGGCTCCAGCGCGCGCCGGATGTCAGACTCTTCGGCGCTGCAGTCCATGGTGGCGATGCGGAAAATCCGCCCCGCGGCACCCGCGGCATTGGATACAGGTGCGTGTGCGGCGTGGGCGCCGCCACAGCAGTCGCCGGTAGGGGCATCCACGCCGGAAACAAGGGTTTTTTCAGATTTCATGGCCTAATTGGAAACCCTGTAGCGGCCTTAGAGTCAAGCTGGCTGCTGAAGTGACCCTACAGCAATGTGGGGACGATGTTCAAGGAGTCGCCATGAAAATCGGAGAACTGGCCAAAACCGCACAGACCCAGACGGAAACCATCCGTTACTACGAACGTGAGGGTCTGTTGCCCGAAGCGGCGCGCACCGACGCCAATTACCGCATCTATGACGAAAGCCATGTGCAGCGCCTGGCCTTCATACGCCACTGCCGGTCGCTGGACATGACGCTGGCGGAAATTCGCGCACTGCTGAACTTCAAGGATGCGCCGGCCGGCAGCTGTGACGACGTCAACAGCCTGCTGGACGAGCACATCAGCCACGTCGCCACCCGCATCCGCGAACTCAAGGCGCTGGAAAAAGACCTCAAGGCTCTGCGTGAGCAGTGTGCCAGAGGCCAGGCCGGGGGCGACTGCGGCATCCTCAGCGGCCTGGAAAAAGCTGCACTGCGGCAAAGCCAGAACCGTACCCCCGCCGGGCGCGGCCATGCGCATATCCACGGCGCGCACCCGCAGGTCGGTGTGCCCGCCAAAGAAGAGGGCCGCCAAAAGACCGCTACCGGCAAGGCGGCTGCCGAGCGCAAGTGACAAAACGCGGCCCGGTATTTTTACAAAGCACTTGCTTGCTAAAAATATCGGGTTTTGCTAAGGTCCGTCCTTATGGACAAACCTGCCGCGCGTTCGCGACCTGCCGCACGCGCTCATACCCCTTCGAAAACCGCAACCGGCAGCGCTGAAAAGCGTCCGCGCGGCCGGCCGCGCAAAACCCTGGACGAACGCGACGACGGCAACC
>NZ_JBFUAZ010000130.1:0-8481 GCF_056406035.1 Polaromonas sp. P1_E1_2
CAACAATCCAGCAAGAACCTGGCACCCGGATTCTCGGAACGCGCGGCGGCCTCGAAGCTGGTTGTCGTGCCCGCAGACCTCGAGCTCTTTTCCATCGGTGCCGGCGGCGTGCAGGAGCCCAGGGCCGACTGGACCATGGCTGCCCAGAAAAACGTCAAGTCCGGTCTGGCTTCGAGCAAGCTCAAGTTGGGTTCTGACGTGATCGGGCTTGAAGAAAAAGACATGGACGAACTCGCGGACATCAACTCCCTGCACGGAGCTGTCGCGCAATCTGTTTTTCTGCACCACATGATTGGTGGTGTACTCAAGCTGCCCACCAAGAACGATGCCCTGAACTGGTCACTCGGAGATGCCGTCAAGCCTCTCAAGGATAAAACGGGGGCTGATTACGCCCTGTTCATCTGGATGCGCGACAGCTATGCCAGCAGCGAGCGCAAGGCCGCGATGATCGCCATGGCTGTGCTGGGCGTGGGGATTGCCGGGGGCGCGCAGATTGGTTATGCCTCGCTGGTCGATTTGAATAACGGGCGGATTGTCTGGTTCAATGATTTGCGCCGGGCCTCAGGTGACCTGAGGGAACCCGAGCCAGCCAAAGAAACCATCGAAGCCCTTCTCAAGGGTTTTCCGGTCGCCAGATGATAGGCATACCGGCTGGCGGGCGCCGTGCTTTTTTGCGGACGGCCTGCAAGCACTGCCTGGGTATGGGCGCCCTGTTGCCAGGCTTGTCAGCCTTTGGCCAGGAGAACCCTGCAGCTGCCTCCATCTCGCCTTTGCCCGCAGAGCGCTTTGCCCGCCCTGCGCTGGAAACAGATGAAGGCGGCTTGTGGGGAATGATGGACCGTGAAGAAACGCGTCTGCGGCGCAGTCCATTTACCGTACGCGACCCGCAACTGAGCCAATATCTGCAAGACTTGGTATGCCGTCTCGCGGGAGACCACTGCCCTGACATTCGTGTACATGTGGTGCGCACGCCGCTCTTCAACGCCAGCATGGCGCCGAACGGCATGATGCAGGTCTGGACCGGATTGCTGCTGCGCGCGGAGAATGAAGCGCAACTCGCTGCGGTACTGGGCCATGAAATCGGTCACTACCTCGAACGGCACACGCTTGAGCGCCTGCGGGATCTGAGAAGCCGGGCCGCCTTTGCGCAGTTCATCGGCATGTTCGGCCTTGTCGGCGCCATTGGCCAGCTTGGTGCTCTGGCCGGTGCTTTCGCTTTTTCCCGGGACCATGAGACGCGGGCCGATCGTCTGGGCATGCGCCTTATGACCCGGGCGGGTTATGACGGCAGGCAGGCTGCACAAGTGTGGGACAACCTGCTGGGCGAACTCAAGATCACCGGCGGTGAAGACGTTGGCAAACGCAGTCCCATGATGGCGACGCATCCCCCGCTGGAGACGCGCCGTGATGATCTGCTCCGCCTGGCGGGCGACGGCGGCGGTAAAACGGGTGCAGTGGAATACCAGCAGGTGATGTCACGGCACCGCTTCGGGTGGCTGCAGGATGAAATCCGGCGTGGCCAGTTTGAAGAAAGTCTGGTGCTGTTCAATCGCCTGCTGTCGCGCAATCCGGAGGACGGCCAGGCGCTGTACGCGCGCGGTGAGGTGTATCGGTTGCGGGCAGGCAAGGAAGATCTTCAGGAGTCCCTGAACGACCTGACGCGCGTGACCGCTCTTGAACAGGCTCCGGCCGAGGCTTTCAGGGCGCTCGGCCTGGTGCAAAAGCAGCGGACCGACACCGCCTCGGCCGTACAGGCCTTCGAAAAATACCTCACCGCCGCGCCTGAGGCAGCGGATGCGGGTCTTATTAAAAATTACATTGCGGAACTTAAACCATGAAAAAACTCCTGATCCTTCTTGCCTTCGCTTTCCTGTCGGGCTGCATGTCCATCACCAAGGTTGAGGGTGAGCAACTGGTCAATAACCGGCTGGCCGTCAAGGTGACTGATGCCTGGAACAAGGTGGCCCCACCCGGCACCCAGCAGCCTTTTGACATGTGGACCCAGGAGGGATTGACGCTGGATCACCTGCGCCTCTGGGCGGCCGTCAAGCCAGGCCAGGCGCTGCTGGTCAGGCCTGCAGGCAGCGTGCCGTCCGGGCAGAAGGCAGCCCGTGTTCCAACTTACCAGGCAGGCATGCCGCTTGACCAATTGGTCAACCTTTTCGAGATCATGTATTCGGCAGACGGTTCCATCGTCAACATGACAAAGGTTGAACCTTCGGTATTTGCGGGTGAGAAAGGTGCGCGGTTCGAATTTACCGTGACGAGAAAGGGCGATGACGTCCAGCTCAACGGCGTAGGCTGGCTTAGCCAGCGAAATGGCGAATTGTTCGCTGCCACCTTCCTTGCTCCCAGGCTTTCATTTTTCCCGCGGCTTCTGCCAAAAGCTGAAAGCGTTGTGAAGACGGCGCAAATCAAGGGCTGACTGCAGGGCGGCCGTGGCGAGGGGCACGAACCCGAGACCTTGCGGCCGGGGTCGGCTTAACCGTGTCGTATGGCCACTGTTTTCAGCGTGGTGAAGCCATGCAAGGCCTCAAAGCCTTTTTCACGGCCGTAGCCCGATGACTTCACGCCGCCGAAAGGTAATTCCACACCACCGCCGGCGCCGTAGTTGTTGATGAACACCTGGCCGCTTTTCACTCGCCTGGCCATGCGGAACTGGCGTGCCCCATCGCGCGTCCAGATGCCGGCGACCAGGCCGAACTGCGTGGCATTGGCAAGTTCTACTGCGTGATCCTCGTTTTTGAAGCTCATGGCGCACAGCACCGGGCCGAACACTTCATCCTGCGCCAGCCTGTGCGTTACCGGCACGTCGCGCAGCAGGGTGGGGGCCTGGTAAAACCCGGTGTCGGGCGCCTCGTCGACGATCTGGCCCTGGGCCACCATGGGAATGTTGGCAACCTGCGCATCGCTTAAAAAGTCCCAGACGCGCTGCTGCTGGCTTTGCCGGATCAGCGGGCCCACGTCCAGGTCCATGGCGGCGGGGCCGACGCGCAGGTTTTCAAAGGCTTCGCCCAAGCGCAGCAGCAGGGGCTCGTAAATCGCCTGTTCTACCAGCAGGCGCGAGCCGGCCGAGCAGGTTTGCCCGGCGTTCTGCACGATGGCGTTGATGATGGCCGGTATGGCGACATCCAGGTCGGCATCGGCAAACACGATTTGCGGACTTTTCCCGCCCAGCTCCAGCGTGACGGGGCAGTGGCGCTCGGCGGCGACCTGCTGGATCAGCGTGCCCACGGCGGGGCTGCCGGTAAAGCTGATGTGGTCGATTTCTTTGTGGCGGGCCAGCGCGTCGCCGACCTCATGGCCGTAACCGGTCACGATGTTGATGGCGCCGGCCGGAAAACCCACTTCGGCCGCGAGTTGCGCCACGCGAATCAATGACAGGCAGGCATCCTCTGCCGGCTTGACCACRCAGACGTTGCCCGCGGCCAGCGCGCCGCCGACGCTGCGGCCGAAGATCTGCATCGGGTAGTTCCACGGAATCACGTGGCCCGTCACGCCGTGCGGCTCGCGCCAGGTCATCACACTGTAGCCGTCCAGATAGGGAATGGTGTCGCCGTGCAGCTTGTCGCAGGCGCCGGCATAAAACTCGAAGTAGCGCACCAGGGCCGCCGCGTCGGCGCGTGCCTGTTTGGTGGGCTTGCCGCAGTCGCGCTGCTCGATCATGGCCAGCTCTTCGGCATGCTCGGCCACCTTGGCGGAAAGCCGCATCAGCAGTCGCCCGCGCTCGGCGGCGCTGAAGCGGCTCCATACCAGTTCCAGACATTCGTGGGCACTTTTCACCGCGGTATCCATGTCGTGCGCGTTGCTGCGCTGAATCTCGTCAAACACCTGCCCGTCGGACGGATCGATCATTGGGATGGTTTTGCCTGAAGAAGATGCGACAGAGGTATTGGCGATGTAGTTGAGTTGCATGGCGCTATTGTGCTGAATTTGCCCCCGGCCGGAGGTTACCGCCTCCCACGGGCAGAAATGAGCCATGGGGGCAGGGCCTCCCGCGAGGTAACGCTCCCCAAAAGCGTGCGTTTGTCACAGCCACAGCGTTGTGTCTCGGCCAATTTACAAATCCTTTGCTGCGCCACGATTGGCATATATGTAGGATTGAACCTACACATGCACCTCGCCAATTCCTACAGGGAATGGTGCTCATGTTACGCAACGGCCCGGCCGTATTGGCGTGACGACAGCGGCAGGCAGCCGGCAACTGCGGGTCCGCATTTTTGACGCATTACCGCGATGACTGATCCCACCAAAAGCCCAGCCGATATTCCGCCCGGCGACGACGCGCCCACCACCAGCCTGCTGGCCTGGTTTAAAGCCTTTATGGCCCGTTTGCGCGACTGGTTGTCGATTCAGACCTTTGGCATGAAGTTCGCCGTACTGGCCGTGGCATTGATGATTCCGGCAAGCGCCTATTACGCCTGGTCGACCCTGGAGCGGCAGGAAAAAATGGCGCTGGAAGTCAAGGCCATGGCAGCGTCGGGGCCGGGTGTTGAAGCGGCCTGGACGTACAACACCGCATTGCCGGTCGTCTTCGGAAGCGGGTCGGTCCTGAGCTTTCTCGAAGCCCATCCGGTCACGCGCATCACCATCATTTACCGGCCCATTTTGTGGACCGTTTCCGAGCGCTTTGTGCTGATTGAATCGGAGGGCAGGCAGTACGCCTATTACCCCTCGGACATGGAAACCAAGATATTGGCCGACAAGGCCGTCACGGCACCGTGGGGTGGCAAGCTCACCTTCGTGCCCCGGGGCGCGCTTGATGACGCGAGCAAGGACATGCTGGCGCGCCTTGAACAGCGTTTCGGTGACGCCCGCCCGCAATCCGAACAGGACGCCTGGAAAGGCGGCGCCAGCGCGCTGGTATCAGCGACCTTGACGCTGGGGCTCATTGCCTTCCTCTGGTACCAGACGGGCGGGCAGCGCAAATCCCTCAAGTTCATTTCGCCGGCGCAAATCAGCGGTGATATGGAGGACCTGGTCGGCATGGACGATATCAAGGCCGAGGTTGCGCAAATCCGCGACCAGTACGAACGCCGCCTCGAATACGCCGCTTATGGCGTGAACAAGCCTTTCAACGTGATGTTCAGCGGCCCCGCGGGTACAGGCAAGACCAAGCTGGCCAGCTACCTCGCCAAAGAGCTGAACCTGCCAATTCTTTTCCATTCAGCCGCCAACCTCGAGACCGGCTATGTGGCCGGCGGCTCGAACACCTTGTCGCGCATTCTTGCGCTGGCCAAGCGGCGTAAACGCTGCATCGTCTTTCTTGATGAAGCGCAGGACCTTTTCATGCGGCGCGGTGGCAACCGCAAATATGACGATGACACGCAGAACATGTTGCTGGCCATCCTGGACGGTGTGCGGACCAAATCGGATACTGAAATCATCTGGATCGTGGCGTCCAACTTCAATTCGGCCAACCTGCAGATGGATGAGGCCATGCTGCGCCGCTTCCAGATGAAGGTCGACTTCCGCATGCCCAACCAGCAGGAGCGCCTGGCCATCACCGGCCACTACCTGCGCCAGCGTGCCGACAAGGTGTTGCCCGATATGGACCTGCGCCATTTTGTTGAACTGACGGAAGGCTGCAGCCCGGCAGACCTCGAAACCATGGTCAACCAGGCCGGCATCATCGCAGTGCAGGCGGGCCAGATGATAGGCGCGCACACCCTGATGCAGGCCGCCGAGCGTGTGCTGGTGGGCAATGTCAACGACAACACCACCAAAGAGCGCGAGCGCGACCGGCGCATCATCGCCGTACATGAGTGGGGCCACTTCCTGATGGATTTCCAGCACCGGCGCAAGCTGGCCGGCGACAACTGGAACGCGCTGCTGGCCGACATGACCACCATCAAAATTTCATTGAAGGCCAACCCCCGCAACAATGCCCTCGGCTTTGTACTGCACAAGCAGGACAGCAACCTGCTGCAGACCAAGGGTGACATGGAGCATGAGGTGCGGGTGCTGTTGGGTGGCATGGCGAACGAGGAAATCTTCTTCGGCGAAGACGGAACCACGGGCGGCGCCCACAATGACATCACCCGTGTCACGCGGCTGCTGCACCATGCGGTGGCTGAAATGGGCATGTACCGCAAGACCCGGCTGAATTACGCCGCGCTCCTCAAGGACGGCGGCACGGCACCGCCGGACGAGGAAACCCGCAGCATCATGGAAGCCCAGAGCGAGCGGCTTTACAGTGAGACGAAGGCCACGCTGGCCCAGTACACCGCCCTGACGGAGTATCTGACCGGCTGCCTGATGAATGCAGGCGAGATGACATTGAGMGAAGCACTCCGCGAAATCAGGTACTTTGAAAGCCTGACTGCCGCACCGGATCTGGCGCTGCCTGGGCCGGGTTCCAGCCGGTGGATGCCAGCCTGAGTCAACGAACCTTTTTTTGCAGCTTCGTCCTCACAGGACGCCCAAAGAAAAAGCCCTGCAACGCAGAGCTTTTTGCATGGGCCGGAGCGGTCTAGCGTGAGGCCGGTGCGGCTGGCGTTGGCGTTGCTGCGGCATTGGGCGCCTGCGTGGGCGCGGGCGCCGGCATGGCGGGTGCAGTCGGTGTGGCGGCCGGTGCACTCATGGCAGCAGGCGCGGCCATGGGTGCCACCGGGGCCGCTGCGGCTTCACCGCCGTGGAACTTCATCACCAGGGGCACGATCAGCAGCGCCACGATGTTGATGATCTTGATCAGCGGGTTCACGGCCGGGCCGGCTGTGTCCTTGTAGGGGTCGCCCACGGTGTCGCCGGTCACGGCGGCCTTGTGTGCCTCGGAACCCTTGCCGCCGTGGTGGCCGTCTTCAATGTACTTCTTGGCGTTGTCCCAAGCGCCGCCGCCGGTGCACATCGAGATGGCAACGAAGAGGCCGGTGACGATGGTGCCCATCAGCAGGCCGCCCAGTGCCTGGGGGCCGAGCGCCAGGCCGACCACGATGGGCACGACCACGGGCAGCAGCGAGGGGATCATCATTTCCTTGATGGCAGCTGTGGTCAGCATGTCGACAGCGGTGTCGTACTCGGGCTTGCCCGTGCCGTCCATGATGCCCTTGATGTCGCGGAACTGGCGGCGCACTTCAACCACCACGGCGCCGGCAGCGCGGCCCACGGCTTCCATCGCCATCGCGCCGAACAGGTAGGGAATCAGGCCGCCGATGAAGAGGCCGACGATGACCTTGGGATTGCTCAAGTCGAAGCTGATCACGTTGCCGTAGGCTTCGAGCTTGTGGGTGTAGTCGGCAAACAGCACCAGCGCGGCCAGGCCGGCGGAGCCGATGGCGTAGCCCTTGGTCACGGCCTTGGTGGTGTTGCCCACCGCGTCCAGCGGGTCGGTGATGTCACGCACGCTGCTGGGCAGTTCGGCCATTTCGGCAATGCCGCCGGCGTTGTCGGTGATGGGGCCGTAGGCGTCCAGCGCAACCACGATGCCCGCCATGCTCAGCATGGAAGTGGCGGCGATCGCGATGCCGTACAGGCCCGCCAGCGAGTAGGCCGTCAGGATGGCGATACAGACAAAAATCACCGGCCATGCGGTGGAGCGCATGGAGACACCCAGGCCGGCAATGATGTTGGTGCCGTGGCCGGTAGTCGATGCCTGTGCAATGTGCTGCACCGGCTTGTACTGCGTGCCGGTGTAGTACTCGGTGACCCAGCACAGCGCGCCGGTCAGGATCAGGCCGACCGCGCAGGCGCCGAAGAGGCGTATCTGCGTGCCGCTTGCCGTGACGGCGTTGTCGGGCATCAGCCACATCGTGACGAAATAAAACGCGATAAGCGACAGTACGCCGGCAATTGCCAGGCCCTTGTAGAGGGCCGGCATCACGTTCTTCATGCCGGGCGAGGCCTTGACGAAAAAGCAGCCGATGATGGAGGCGATGATGGACACGCCGCCCAGTGCCAGCGGGTAAACCGCAGCGGTGGCGCCTGCGCCCGAGAGCAGCAGGGCGCCCAGCACCATGGTGGCGATCAGCGTGACCGCGTAGGTTTCAAACAGGTCGGCGGCCATGCCGGCACAATCGCCCACGTTGTCGCCGACGTTGTCGGCAATCACGGCCGGGTTGCGCGGGTCGTCTTCGGGAATACCTGCTTCGACCTTGCCCACCAGGTCGGCACCGACGTCGGCGCCCTTGGTGAAAATGCCGCCGCCCAGCCGGGCGAAGATGGAAATCAGCGACGAGCCGAAGGCAAAACCAATCAGCGGGTTGAGCAGGTTGGCCAGCTTGAGGTCGGGTGTGTAGTTGCCATTGCCCACCAGAAACCAGTAAAAGCCGGTCACGCCCAGGAGGCCCAGGCCCACGACCAGCATGCCGGTGATGGCGCCGCCGCGAAAGGCAACGTCAAGCGCGGGGCCAATGCCTTTGGTGGCGGCTTGGGCGGTGCGCACATTGGCGCGAACCGACACGTTCATGCCGATAAAGCCGCAAGCGCCTGACAGCACGGCGCCAACGACGAAGCCGATGGCGGTTTTTCCGTCAAGGAAAAAGC
>NZ_JBFUAZ010000131.1:0-8474 GCF_056406035.1 Polaromonas sp. P1_E1_2
CTCTTTTCGTTGGAGGCTGCCGGGTTTAAGTATGCAGCCGAAATATTTCAGGAAAATTTGAAGGCCCGGGCCTGAGAAAGCATTGAAGTAATGGTACACTGCTAGCTGTGCCCGGGTGGYGGAATTGGTAGACGCGCACGGTTCAGGTCCGTGTATCGCAAGATGTGGAGATTCGAGTTCTCTCCCGGGCACCAGATACACCAAACAGCTTTGCCAGACTCTGAAACGAGCTCTGGAATAAAGCAAGATTAAAGCCACTGTGACCCAGTGGCTTTTTTGTGGCCGACCCACTCTTCAGGTTCGGCGTTTCGTCCGCAACCTTGATCAAACAGGTACAGCAACCAGGTCGTGGCCCTGGGTTCCGACGATGCGGGCCCGGGTGAACTCGCCCACTTTCAGCGTCTTGCTGATTTTCTCGGGCGGTAACAGCTTGACGATGCCGTCGATCTCCGGCGCATCGGCATAAGAGCGCCCGGTGCCACCCTTTCGGCCTAGCGCCGGCGCCGAATCCACCAGCACCTGCATGGTTGCACCTACGCGCTGCTGCAGTTTCTGGCTGGACACCGCTTCGGCCACGGCCATGAAGCGGGCGCGCCGCTCTTCACGCAACGCCAGCGGCAGCATGCCCGGAATATCGTTGGCCGTCGCACCTTCTACTGCGCTGTAGGCAAAGCAGCCTGCGCGGTCGATTTTGGCCTCTCGCATGAAGTCCAGCAGATGGTCGAACTCTGCTTCCGTCTCGCCGGGAAAACCGGCGATGAAGGTGCTGCGAATCACAATTTCGGGGCAGATTTCGCGCCAGCGCGCAATGCGTTCAAGGTTCTTCTCGCCGCTGGCCGGCCGCTTCATGCGTTTGAGCACATCCGGATGGCTGTGCTGCAACGGTACATCCAGGTAGGGCAGAACCTTGCCGGTGGCCATCAGCGGCAGTACTTCGTCCACACTTGGGTACGGATAAACGTAATGCAAGCGCACCCAGGCACCATACGGCTCGGCGATTTCACCCAGTGCCTGCACCAGTTCCAGCATACGCGTCTTGATGGGCTTGCCATCCCAGAAGCCGGTGCGGTATTTCACATCGACGCCATAGGCCGAGGTGTCCTGGCTGATCACCAGCAATTCCTTCACGCCGCCTTCAAACAGGGCGCGCGCTTCGTTGAGCACGTCGCCGATAGGCCGTGACACCAGGTCGCCGCGCATGGACGGGATGATGCAGAAGGTGCAGCGGTGATTGCAGCCTTCGCTGATCTTCAGGTAGGCGTAATGTTTGGGCGTCAGCTTGATGCCGGCAATGCCAAAGGCATTCGGCACCAGGTCCACGAAAGGATCATGCGGCTTGGGCAGGTTCAGGTGCACCGCGTCCATCACCTCTTGCGTGGCGTGCGGGCCCGTCACCGCCAGCACACTCGGGTGCATCTGGCGCACCAGGTTGCCACCGCCCTCGCCCGCCTTGGCGCCCAGGCAGCCAGTAACGATGACCTTGCCGTTTTCGGCCAGCGCCTCGCCAATGGTGTCCAGGCTTTCCTTGACCGCGTCGTCGATGAAGCCGCAGGTGTTGACGATGACGAGATCCGCACCTTCAAAGGTCTTGGAGGTCTGGTAGCCCTCGGCGCTCAATTGCGTGAGGATCAATTCGGAATCGGTCAGCGCCTTGGGGCAGCCCAGGCTGACAAAGCCAACGCGCGGCGCGGGCTTGGTGTTCACGGAAACAGGGGGGGAAATAACTTCGCTCATGGGGTGTATTGTCTCAGGTCCCTGATTTCTATGGGCTTCTAGGGGCCGCCAGAAATTCAATTGCCGGGATACAGGGCAAGGCGCCCGGAGCGCAGGAACCGGAATGCACTTGGGTGCATGAGGATTCCGAGCACCGCGCAACGCAGCCATGTGCCCGGAAATTGGGTTTATGCGGCTCCTAGCGCTTCAGGCCAAAGGCTTGAAGCATCTGCTCGCTCTGTTTTTGCATTTGCTCCTGCATCTGCGTGAAAACGTTCTTGGATTGCTCCACATAAGTACCCATCATGCCCTGCATCATGGGTGATTGCGCATTCATGAACTGGGCCCACATTTCGGGGCTCAACCCCTTGGACTGCTCGGCCATCTTGACCTGCAGGTCCATGAAGCTCTGCACGTTCTTCTCGAGGTAGGCGCCCATGAAGCTTTGCATCGCATTCCCGTAAAAACGGATGATGTTGGCCAGCACGGCTTCGGTAAACATCGGCGCACCGCCGGTTTCTTCTTCGAGAATGATCTGCAGCAGGATGCTGCGCGTCAGGTCTTCATTGGTCTTGGCATCGCGCACCACAAAATCAGCGCTGTCCATCACCAGCTGGCGGACTTCCGTGAGCGTGATATAGGCCGATGTCTCGGTGTCGTACAGCCGGCGATTCGGGTACTTCTTGATCACTCGTGAAGCCGCAGCCTTGCCGGCAGCCCGGCCGCTTTTGGCACCGGGAGTGCCGTCGGCAGAGGCGTCGCCCTGTAAAGGCGGCGTGCCGGATGACGGGCTGGTGGATTTGCTTTTTGGCACTGATTTCTCCTCTGAATGACGACCGGCGTCGAAACGCCGGGACTCAATACATTCTAGGAATTCTGATGTACTCAATCCCCTTGGTTTACCCTGTGTGCCAGTCCGCATTACAAAGAATGCAGAACCTGGATCAGGAACCGTCGAGGGAATTGGTAGGCGCGATTGGACTCGAACCAACGACCCCCACCATGTCAAGGTGGTGCTCTAACCAGCTGAGCTACGCGCCTAAGGACTGTTCGAAGCTCGTATTGTAGCAAAGCAAAACGGCTATCTTGCTTCGCCCCGAAAATTTGCCGAAAAAAGTCCTGCAGCCGGGTTCAACGTCTCCGCGCGGACCGCACGCCCGGCACCTCGGCCACGACGGCCAGCACCTGGTTAAGCCGGCCCGATTGCGCAACTTCAACGGTGAATGTCATCCACGCCGTGCCGCCGCGGTTGTCCTTGACCGACTGTGTCTGCACACCAATCACATTCATTTTTTCCTTGGCGAATACCTCGGAAATATCGCGCAGCAAGCCCTGCCTGTCCGCCGCCTCCACGGCCACATCCACCGGATACACCGCGCCATCCGCCGTCTTGGGTGCGTTCCATTCAACCTCAATCACGCGGTCGGGGCTGCCGCTGGCCATGTTGCGAAAATTGCTGCAGTCGCTGCGGTGGATGCTGACCCCTTTGCCCTTGGTGACGAAACCTAGGATTTCATCCGGCGGCGCCGGCTTGCAGCATTTGGCCAATTGCGTCAGCAGGGAACCCATGCCGACCACCAAGACGCCGCCGCCACTTTTGGATTTCTGATTCGGCGGGCGCGCTTTTTTTGCCAGTACATAGTCGTCCTGGCTCAACACCGGTTCGGGCGGCCTGAGCATGTTTTCAATCGTGCGCAGTGACAACTCGTCCTTGCCCACTACTTCAAACAAATCATCCGCCGCCTTGAAGCCGAGTTGCACCGCCAGGTCGTCCAGCTTCATGGCGGTCTTGCCCTCGCGCTGAAGCAGTTTTTCCACGGCCTCGCGACCCCGGGCCACGGTTTGCTCCATGGCCAACGCGTTGAACCATGCGCGGACTTTCGACTTTGCACGGTGGCTGCACAAGAAACCGAGCTCGGGGTTAAGCCAGTCGCGCGAAGGTCCGCCTTCCTTCACGGTGATCACTTCCACCGTCTGGCCGTTTTGCAAGGGCGTATTCAGCGGCACCATGACACCGTCAATGCGCGCGCCCCGGCAACGGTGTCCCAGGCTGGTGTGCACGCTGTAAGCAAAATCTACCGTCGTCGCGCCCTGCGGCAACTCCACGATGGCGGCATCGGGCGTCAGAACATAGATACGGTCTTCGAACAGGCCCTGCTTGGCGTCGCGTGCACGCTGGGAGGCCGGGCCCGAGAGATCCCTCTCCCACGCGAGCAGTTGCCGCAGCACGGCGATCTTGGCGTCATATTCGCTGCTGGCCGACACGCCCGCGTAACCCTTGGCACCCGCCTCCTTGTAGGCCCAATGCGCAGCCACGCCGTGCTCGGCATGGTCATGCATGGCCTGCGTGCGCACCTGTATCTCCACCGCCCGCCCGCCATCGTCACGCACTACGGTGTGCAATGACTGGTAGCCATTGGACTTGGGCTTGGCGATGTAGTCGTCAAACTCGCCGTCCACCGGCGTGAAGCGGGAATGCACAAAACCGAGCGCGGCATAACAGCCCTTCACGTCGGCGGCAATCACACGCAAGGCACGGATGTCAAACACCTGCTCGAAGTCGAGCGACTTGCCGCGCATTTTTTTAACGATGCTGTAGATGTGCTTGGGTCGGCCCTGCACCAACGCGGCAATGCCGTTCTGGTTCAGTTCGCGCTCCAGCTGCGCACGCAAGGCCTCCATGAAGCCTTCGCGCTCCACGCGCTTTTCATCCAGCAGGCGGGCTGTCTGCTTGTAGGTATCGGGTTCCAGAAAACGGAAAGCCAGGTCTTCCATTTCCCATTTGATCTGCCAGATGCCCAGGCGGTTGGCCAGCGGCGCAAACACATGCAGGGATTCGTGCGCCAACGGCAAAGGGGCAGGTTGCCGGGTGGCCGCGTAATGGCGCAGGGTTTGAAGCCGCGACGCCAGCCGCAACATCACCACCCGCAAGTCGCGCGAAAACGCCAGCAGCATCTTGCGGACGTTTTCGGTTTGCGCGGCCGGGTCGTCCAGCAGATGCGCCTTGGCATTGGCAGTACGAGCCTGCCGCTGCACCTGCACCAATTTGGTGGTCTCCAGCGCCAGTGCAGCGTAGTTGGCGCCGAAGGCCTTGGTGATGACTTCCTGCGGCTTGTTCAGGTGCTGGCACGCATACACCAGGTAGGTCGCGGCCTGCATGGCTTCCGAACCGCCGATGTTTTTCAGGATGGCAGCCACAGCGTCGGCATGCGCCAGGATGTTTTCACCCGTGTCGTGCGTTTCGCTGGCGATCAGAGGCTCGGCAAACGCCCGGGCACGGGCCAGCGCATGCGGCTGGTCCGGCAGGCTGTCGGCCGTAGCGGTCACGATGGAGGCGTTCGCCCCCTGGGAGGCTGTCGGGCTACCGGGCCCGACCACATTGCTTTTCATGAAACTTCAGTCAAATAGTTGCGAGGCTGGCAGCGCCGCATTGCGGCACTTACCCAGCATTACCCAATTCAATACCCGGGTGCTACCCAAGCAGGAAACCCGACACGGCGGCCACCTGGTCCGCAGCGATCAGCGTGGGCGCATGGCCTACCCCGTCGAACTCCACCAGGCGCGCGCGCGGGCCGCGGGCCGTCATGGCCTGAGCCGTCTGGGAGCTCAGCAAGTCCGACTGCTTGCCGCGGATCACCAGCGTTTCGGCCTTGATATTGTCGTAGAGCTGCCAGAGCACGGCTTCACCCTGGCGCGCGGAGTCCTCGGTCTCCTGCTTGAACGGCACAGCGATGGCCGGGTCGTAATGCAGGCGCCACTTGGCATCGGCGGCGTCCGAGACGCGCCGGAGCATGGGACGCGAYAGCGCCAGCCACTGTTCGGGCGTGTGCGGGCCAAAGCTTTGGGAAATCGCCCACATGGCATCGGCCGCTTCCTGCACCGACCCGAAGTGACCGGCCTGCCCCAGATAGGTGCCGATTCGCACGATTGCCTGCCACTGGATGGCCGGCCCGACGTCATTGAGCACCAGGCGGCGCACCGCCGTGGGCAAGGGCAGACCAGGCGTCCCACACACCGCCACGCCGATCAGGCCGCCCATGCTGGTACCCACCCAGTCCAGCGAAACCACAGGCGCCTGCGCGTGCAGCTGGCCCAGCAGCGCCAGCATGTCGGCGGCATAGCCTCGCAGCTGGTAACCCATGGGGTCTTTGAGCCAGTCGCTTTCCCCACGGCCCACCACGTCGGGGCAGACCACGCGAATGCCGTCCGGCGCCTGCTCGCAGAGCGTGCGCGCCAGCACGTCAAAATCGCGGCCCTGCCGCGACAGGCCATGCACGCACACCACAACGTGCGTGCTGTCCGGCTGGCCCCATTGCCAGTACGCCATGCGATGCCCGCCTGCGGCGTCCGGGCAATTTACGTAGTTCAGCGTAGGTTGGGTCATGGTGCGGCAGTTCAATTCAAAGGCTTGATAATTGCTTGAAAAATCGGCGATGCGCAGCCTGCACCGCGCGCTGTTCAGAATCCCAGCTCAACCATCGTAAATCATCCGGAGAAACATCATGCTCAAAGGTAAAACAGCTCTCGTCACCGGCTCGACCAGCGGGATCGGCCTGGGCATCGCCAAGGCGCTGGCAGCGCAAGGCGCCAACATCGTCATTAACGGCTTCGGCGACGTGGACGGCCCCAAGGCCGAGATCGAAGCGCTGGGTGTGCGCGTGGCCTACCACGGCGCCGACATGAGCAAGCCCGCCGACATCGAGGACATGATGCGGTTCGCTGCCGCGCAATTCGGCCAGGTCGACATCCTCGTCAACAATGCCGGCATCCAGCACGTGGCTCGCGTGGAGAACTTCCCGGTCGAAAAATGGGATGCCGTGATCGCCATCAACCTGAGCAGCGCCTTTCATGCCACCCGCCTGGCATTGCCTGCCATGCTGGCTGCCAACGGTGGCAAGGGCTGGGGACGCATCATCAACGTGGCGTCGGTCCACGGCCTCGTGGGCTCTGCCGAAAAATCCGCCTACGTTGCCGCCAAGCACGGCATTGTGGGCCTGACCAAAGTCACCGCCCTCGAAAACGCCACCACAGGCGTGACCTGCAACGCCATCTGCCCCGGCTGGGTGCTGACGCCCCTGGTGCAAAAACAGGTGGACGCCAAAGCCGCGGCTGGCAACATCAGCAACGAAGCCGCCAAGCAGCAACTGCTGGGCGAAAAAGAGCCTTCGCTGCAGTTCACCACGCCCGAAGAGCTGGGCGCGCTGGCGGTGTTTTTCTGCTCGCCCGCAGGCAACAACGTGCGCGGCGTGGCCTGGAACATGGATGGCGGCTGGGCGGCGCAGTAACAGTTTTTACAGCAGCCGGCTGACGTAGTCGCCAATTGCCAGTGAGCTTGTCAGCCCTGGCGATTCAATACCAAAAAGATTGACGAGCCTTGCCACGCCGTGATCACGCGGTCCCTGGATCAGAAAATCTTTGGCAGCCTCATGAGGCGCCTGGATCTTGGGGCGTATGCCCGAATAACCCGGCATGAGCGCACCGTCGGCCAATGCGGGCCAGTACTTGCGTACTTCGGCATAAAAAGCATCGCCGCGCGCCGGGTCCACCACCAGGTCGTCGGGTGAATCGACCCATTGCACATCGGGCCCGAACTTGGCCTGGCCGCCCAGGTCGATGGTCAGGTGCACGCCCAGGCCGGCGGCTTCGGGCACGGGGTAGATCAGGCGGCTGAAGGGCGAACGGCCGGGCAAGGTGAAGTAGTTGCCTTTGGCGTAATGGCTGGGCGGCACATGCTGCGCCGGAAAGCCGGCAAAGCGGCTGGCCAGGTGCTGGGCCTGCAGCCCGGCGGCGTTGACGACGGTCCTGGCTTGCAGTTCCGTACCGTCTTTTGCTATTAAATTAATAGCTGCTTGCGCACACTCCGCATGGGCCAGGGGCGAATTAAGCACCACAAGCCCGCCTGCATTCTCAAGATCGCCCTGCAGCGCCAGCATGAGGCCGTGGCTGTCGACAATACCGGTGCTGGGCGAATGCAGCGCCGCCACGCATTCGAGTTGCGGCTCCATCGCCCGGGCTTCTTCGCGGGTCAACAGTACCAGGTCGTTCACGCCGTTGGCGGCGGCCTTTTCACGGATGGCCTGCAGCTGCGCCACCTGAGCCTCGCTGGTCGCTACGATCAGCTTGCCGCAGCGCTTGTGGCCTATGCCGCGTTCCGCGCAGTAGTCGTACAGCAGGCCCTTGCCTTCTACGCAGAGCCGCGCCTTGAGCGAGCCCTGTGGGTAGTAAATGCCGGCGTGAATCACCTCGCTGTTGCGCGAGCTGGTGCCTGCGCCTATCGCGTCGGCGGCTTCCAGCACCATTACCTCCCTGCCCTGCAAGGCCAGCGCACGCGCCACCGCCAGGCCCACCACGCCTGCACCAATCACCACACAGTCGACCTGGTCCATATCAGACGCCCTCGAAACCTTCAATGACGTTGACGGCATTGGTGCCCAGCGCCGCGGCGGCGTAACCGCCTTCGAGCACAAATACCGTGGGCAACCCCAACTTGCCCAGGCGTTCGCCCAGGCGGATAAAGTCGCCAGGCAGCAGCGCGAATTTGGAGATGGGGTCTTCGGCAAAGGTGTCCAGCCCCAGCGACACCACCAGCGCGTCGGCGCGGTGCTGCTTGATGCGCAGGCATGCCGCTTCCAGCGCCTCAAACCAGCGCAGCACGGTACAACCGGCGGCCAGCGGCAGATTCAGGTTAAAACCTTCGCCCTCGCCCGCTCCGGTTTCGTCGGCATAGCCCAGGTAGAACGGATATTCGGTCAAGGGGTCGC
>NZ_JBFUAZ010000132.1:0-8465 GCF_056406035.1 Polaromonas sp. P1_E1_2
CCCTGCGCCAGCGCAGGGCATGACGACGCCGCAGCACTTCGACCTGGTCGTCATAGGCGCCAGTTTTGCCGGGCTGGCCTGCGCGCGCGCCGCGGCCAGAACGGGCCTGCAGGTCGCCATTGTCGAAAAGAAGACTTCTTCCGGCGACAAGCTGCACACCACCGGCATCATCGTGAAAGATGCCATAGACACCATCCCGTGGTTGCAGCAAGTGCCCGCGGCGCTGGTGCGGCAGGTGGACGGCGTGAGGCTTTATTCGCCCAATCTTCGCCATGTCGATCTGCACGCGCCCGGTTATTACTTCTGGGCAACCGACACGCCGGCCCTGCTGGACTGGATGTGTGCGTCCGTCGTGGCGGACGGTGTCACCTTGCTGGGCGGCACGCTGTTCGAGCAGGCTGCGCGAGACAGCGGCGGCTGGGCCGTGTCGGTCAAGTCGGTTGCATCGCAGGAGCCGATGGTGCTGCAGGCTCGCTATTTGGTCGGCGCCGACGGCCCCCATTCGCGTGTGGCCAAGGCTTTGGGCCTGTCGCTCAATACCCAGTTTCTCTTCGGCATCGAGCATGAATACGGCCAGGCCCGGCTGGATGCCAACCTGCTGCACTGCTTCATAGACCGCCAGCTCGCGCCCGGCTACATCGGCTGGGCTGTTGCGGGTGCCGGCATTCACCAGATCGGGCTGGCCAGGCGGATGTCCCCCTCAGGCGCGTCCGTGCCTGCCAAACAGGCGTGGATGGGCGCTTTCATGGAAAAAATCGCGCCGCATGTGGATGTCGGCAACGCAAGTCCGTTGGCGACGCGCGCCGGCATGATTCCCTGCGGCGGGGTGCTGAAGCGGGTGTCTGATGCACGCGTCATGCTGGTCGGTGACGCCGCCGGCATGGTGTCGCCCGTGAYGGCTGGTGGCATCCACACGGCACTGCAGCATGGCGACGCGGTGGGCAGCGCGGTAGCCGCCTTTTTGCAAGGTGGTTCGGCCGATGGCAGCGACCCGGCTGATCCAGCGCAAGGGCTGGTGCGGCACTACCCGAAGTTCCGCGCCAAGCGCACGCTGCGCTGGCTGTTTGACCGCTTTCAGGCCGACTGGATCTTCAATATGGCCCTGGACACCGAACCCATGCGGCAGGCTGCGCGCATGGTGTACTTTCACCGGCGCGGCAAACCAGAGTAGCCGCCCCGAAACGGGTTGCTAGACCAGCCCATACCAGCCCAGCAATGCGCCAGCGCCCAGCAGCCACAGCAGATGGATTTTGCTGCGCCAGACAATCACGGCTGTGGTGGCCGCCAGCAGCCACACCGGCCAGTCTTTCAGCGAACTACCGTTGGCGGTGGCCAATATCCAGCTTGTCGCGATCAGCAAGGCCACCACGATGGGTCCCATGCCCTGCTTGAAAGCCCGCACCGCGCGTAGTTCGCGGTTGCGGTGACCCCACTGCGCGGCCAGGTAGGTGAGGGTGGTGCTGGGAATCAGGATGCCCAGCATCGCCAGGAAAACGCCCAGCAGCCCGGTCAGCATGCCCCCCGCGTTCAGCCCCACATTCCACCCCAGCAAAGCGATGAACAGCACATTCGGCCCGGGGGCTGATTGCGCAATGGCAATGGACGCGTTGAACTGCGCGTCGGTTAGCCAGTGCTGCTTGTCGACCAGGAAACGGTGCATGTCGGGTGCGGTGGTGATGGCGCCGCCGATCGACAGCAGCGACAGCGAGAGGTAATGCAGGAAGAGGTCAAACCATTCCCGAGCGCCGAAGACGAGGTGCAGCGACTCGGTCATGGTGCCAGCCTGCGGTAAGCGAGCACACAGGCCACGCCGCCCAGCCCCAGCAGCACGTAGGCCAGCGGAAAGCGCAGCAGGGCGATGGCCACAAAACAGGCCACACCGAACGCGGCGCACAGCTGCAGGCCCAGCACGTTTTTCTTGAGCGCGCCGAACAGCTTCAGGCCGGTCGCGCCGATCAGCCCTGCTGCCACGGCGCCCATGCCGCGCAGCGCGCCAGCCACGCCGGGATGCCCGGCAAACTGGGCATAGACCACGGCCAGCAGCAACACGAGCACCAGCGGTACCGTCAGCATGCCGGCCAGCGCTGCCAGGGCGCCCTTGAGGCCGAAGTAGCGGCCACCTATCATCAGTGAGATGTTGACTACATTGGGTCCGGGCATGATTTGCGCGACGGCCCAGTCTTCAATGAATTCCTCGCGCGTCATCCAGCGCTTTTTTTCGACCAGCTCGCGTTGCACGACAGCCAGTACACCGCCAAAGCCCTGAAGCGCCAGCAAGGTGAATGAAATGAAAAGGTCGGAGAGGGATCGGGGTTTCGGGTGGTCTTCGGCGGGAGGGGTGCTCATGCACCAATTATCGCCGCTTCATCGATGCACCACAGCCTGCGCACAGGAGACCAAGGACCGCCGTTTGCTATTAATAAGATAGCTGCTTGCGCCCGCCGAATATGCGCTGCAGGCCAAAATGGCATGAATTTCCGGGCCGGCGCCCGACATGCCCTGCATGGCGGCTACAGCCGCAGCTCCCAGGTTTCGCCGACCAGGTTTTTTTTCCCAAAGCCATGGTAGGGCTCGCTCCTGGTCAGCTTGAAACCACGCCTGGCGTAAATGGCGCGCGCTGCGTCCAGGCAGCTGTTGGTCCAGAGCACCATTTTTTTGTAGCCCTTGCTGCGCGCAAATGCGATGCACTCGTCGGCCAGTCGCCCGCCCAGGCCCAGTCCGCGCGCCTGCGGCGTGAGGATCAACATGCGCAGCTGGGCCACGGTGGCTGATTTACGCGCCACAAACACCGCGCCCGCGCGCTCACCGTCGACTTCGGCTATCCAGCACTTCTCCCATTCCGGCTGGTGGTTCTTGAGGTATTTGCCGGCAATATCGGCCACCAGGGCCTCGAACTCGCTGTTCCAGCCGTATTCACGCGCATAAATTTCACCGTGTTGCTGCACCACCCAGCCGATGTCGCCGGGCCCGGGGTCGCGCAACAGCACGGTTCGTGTCGCGGCAGGTTCCGTGCGGCTGGCCAAAAGCCGCTGCACCGTGGTCATGGCCGTCACCACCTTTTGCTGGTGGTCCGGCGCCAGCGCGGCCAGCAGGGCGGCGGCCTCGTCGCGGGAGCGCTGCTGCAGCGGCGCAAATGCAGCGTGGCCGGCCTTGGTCAGCTTCAGCAGGCTTTGCCGCGCGTCCGCCGGCGAAGACGCGCGCGCCAGCCAGCCTTGGCTTTCGAAGCGGCGCAGGATGCGGCTCAGGTAACCCGCGTCCAGTGCCAGGTCGCGCCCCAGCTCCGTGGCTGTGGGCTGGTCGCGGTGGGCCAGCTCATACAACACCCGCACCTCCGTCAGCGAAAACTCGCTGTCCAGATAGGGGTCCAGTACGCCGATGCGCTGGGTGTAGAAGCGGTTAAAGCTTCGCACGGCCTTGACGTGGGCTGTAGAAGCGGGGGGCGCTCCAGTCTGGAGCGGGGCAGGCGTGCTTGAGGCGGTGGTATTGATTGACGAGATCATGGTAGATATCGTCAATCAATTGATTGACAAAGTCAAGTATGTGGCATCTTCTGGCAACACATCTGGTTCGGCAGCCCGGCCTCAGATCACCCGGCGCGGCGCCGCTGTGGCTGCATCGCCGCTGTTGGGCGCGCCGGTCGGCTCAATCAGCAGCAGGTGCGCCTCTTGCGGCGCCCGCGGACGATGGCGCACCCCGCGAGGCACCACGTACAGCTGGCCTGGCTTGAGCGTGACGGTGGGCTGGCCGTCGATGTCGATGTGTAGCTCGCCCTTGAGCACCAGGAAGAAATCGTCGCTCTCGGGGTGCGAATGCCAGCTGAATTCTCCCTGGACCTTGACGACCATTACGTCGTGCCCATTGAACTCGCTCACGGTGCGCGGCTGCCAGTGGCCTTCAAAGGTCGCGAGCTTGGTCTGCAGGTCTACGGCTTCTTTCATGTGAACTCCTCTTTCATGGCGGTTGAGTGCGGTTGAAGAGGGAGTTTCCTTGTCCAGGGCTGCTGCGTCTTGTACGATTGTTTCCTTTACGATTGTTTCATGCACGACGCCCAGGCCCCCACGCCCAAAGACTGGGCCCGCTTTCGTCCCGGCGCACTGGCCGGCGTGACTCAGATGAACGCCCACTTCACTGAGCACACCTTCGAGCGCCACAGCCACGAAACCTATTCCATAGGGGTCACCGCCTCCGGTGTGCAGACCTTTCACTGCGGCGGCACGCTGCACGCCAGTCTGCGCGGCGATGTGATTCTTTTTAATCCCGACGARCCGCACGACGGCCAGCGCGGCACGCAGGARGGTTTTGGCTACAGCATGCTGTATGTGTCGCMRCARGTGGTGAACGAATGCCGTGACAAGGAAGCCGGCCTCGACATGGCGGCTTATTTTTGCCAACCTGTGGTGCGCGACGCCGCCATGGGCCGCGCGCTGGCGCGCGCCATAGGCGCAGGCGGGCAGGCGCAAGAGTCGCTGCGTGCCGAAGAGCTTACGCGCAATGTGCTGGTGCACTTGCTGCAGCGCTATGGCGAGCGGCGCTCAGGCGATGAAGTGAAGCCGGCTGGCGTTGCGCGCATGGCCCGCATTCGCGACTACCTGCGCAGCCACTTCGACCAGGACATCACCGTCGATGCCCTCGCAGGCGAGGCCGGCTTGTCGCGTGTTCATCTGACCCGCGCCTTCGCCCGGCAGTTTGGCGTACCGCCGCATATCTACCTCAATGCCGTGCGCATCGAACGCGCCCAGTCAGCCATGCTGGCCGGGCAGGGCCTGGCCGAGGTGGCTGCCGCCTGCGGTTTTGCCGACCAGAGCCATTTCAGCCGGCGCTTCAAGGGCAGTGTGGGTTTGTCGCCCGGGGCGTGGCTGCGGCAGATGAACCCTTCTGCCGTCACCATCGAGTGAATCTACTGCAGGTCGGTAAATAAGGACTCCCCGCGGTCAAGCGGGTCCACAACTACGTTATAGATTTCATTGATGCGCCAGATCGGGGTTTCATAGGCGGCCTGGCCCTGCACCCTTACCAGGAATGCGCTTTTCCTTTCGTGAGCAGCAAGGGTCAGCTCACAGGAGAACTCGATTTGCCCTGTGTCCGTCGAAATGGCGCTCACAAGTTCATGCGCGGCAAGCGAGAGGCGCTCGGCGCTTTCGTGCGGCAAGAGTTGATCAACCTCATAGGTTCGCAGCACGATCTCAGTGATGCGATCGATGAGGTCGTCAACTACGGAGTTCGGATTTGTGACCATCTGTGGGTGCATTTTGGGGATTCCCCCGTGTCTCCCAAAGAACTAAAAAGCTATATCTATATTGCAGATTGTCATGAGTGGAATTTTCGCTTGATTGTTCGGTCAAGCATGGTTCCCGACAGCGAAAGTCGCTTTCGCGATACCACCTTAGACCGACATCCCGCCAGAAACCTCAATCACAGCCCCATTGACATAACTCGCCTCATCGCTCGCGAGGAACGCATAGACATTGGCAATCTCCTCCGGCCTTCCCAGGCGCTTGAGCGGCACATGGGCTTCCATCTCCTTGAGCACCTTGTCGGGGATCGTGCTGAGGATGGGCGTTGAAATAAAACCGGGGGCCACCGCATTCACGCGCACGCCCTTGGGGCCCAGTTCGCGGCTCCAGGTTTTGGTGAAGCCGATCACGCCGAACTTGCTGGCCGCGTAATTCGTCTGGCCGAAGTTGCCGTAGATGCCGACGACTGAACTGGCGTTCAGTATCACGCCACTGCCTTGCGCTGTCATGGTGTCGGCCACCGCTTGCGCGCAGTGAAAGACGCCGCGCAGGTTCACGTCGATCACCTTGTCAAATTGCTCCAGTGTCATTTTCTGCAGCCTCGCATCCTGCGTGATGCCGGCGTTGTTGACGAGGACATCAATGCGGCCGAACTGGTCCTTGACCTCGCCGACCACTGCATCCACCATGGAGCGCTGGGTCACGTCCATCACATAACCAACGGCCTGCGCGCCCAGGGCCTGGCACTGTTTGACGGCTTCATCCACACCGGCTTGTTTCACGTCGCAGACGATGACGATGGCGCCTTCCTGGGCAAACTTGAGTGCGGTGGCCAGGCCAATGCCTTGGGCGGCGCCGGTGATGATGCTGATCTTGTTTTGGAGTCTTGGCATGAAGTGGATATTGGATATGGATCGATGAGATGAATGGGAGGAAGGGTGAGTTAAACGAAGCAGCTCAGTAAACCGGCTGATGTTGGCGGATCGCATCTTTGACCGCATCCGTCAGCGCAAAGCCGGGCCCGAATTTTTCGGCCAGTTCGTCGCAGTGCGAGACAAAGGCGTCAATCCCCATGCCGTAGATAAACTGCATCGCACCTCCGGTCCAGGCCGGAAAGCCGATACCGAAAATTGAGCCGATGTTGGCGTCATGCACGGTGGTCAGTACGCCTTCGCTGAGGCATCGGGCAGTCTCCACAGCCTGGCGGTAAAGCAGCCGGTCTTTGAGTTCGTTGATGTCCCAGGCGGCGCCGGGTTTTTCAAACAGGGACTTGAGTTCGGGCCACAGGTGTTTTTTCGCACCTGGCTCGGTGGGGTAGTCGTAAAAGCCACCGCCGCTGGCGCGGCCGGGGCGCTTCAACTCTTTCACCATGCGTTCGACCAGCAGCTCGCCGGGCGTGGCGGTGTAGGTCTTGCCTTCTGTGGTGAAGTCGGTGCGTGTCTGGTCCAGCACGTGCACGCTCAGTGACAAGGCGGTTTCGTCCAGCACGGCCAGCGGGCCGACGGGCATGCCGGCCTGGATGCCGGCATTTTCAATCGCGGCGGCGGGAATGCCTTCGCCCAGCATGGCCGCGCCTTCCATCACAAAGGTGCCGAAGGTGCGGCTGGTGTAAAAGCCGCGCGCATCGTTCACCACGATGGGGATCTTGCCCAGGGCCTGCACATAGTCGAAGGCGCAGGCCACGGTTTCATCGTCGGTTTGCTTGCCGCGAATGATCTCGACCAGCTTCATCTTGTCGACCGGGCTGAAGAAGTGGATCCCGATGAATTTTTCGGGCCTGTCGCTTGCCGTGGCCAGGCTGCTGATGGGCAGGGTCGAGGTATTGGACGCGAAGAAACCGCCGGGCGCCAGCAACGGCTCGGCCTCCTGCGTCACTTTGGCCTTGAGGTCGCGCCGCTCGAAGACGGCCTCGATGATGAGGTCGCAGCCGGCTAGTTCCGCAACCTGGTCGGTCGCGGTGATGCGAGAGAGCAGGGCGCTTTGCTCGGCGGCCGTCATGCGGCCTTTCTCCACACGCGGCGCGGTGATCTTGCTGCTGTAAGCCTTGCCGGCTTCGGCCTTGTCCTGGCTGACGTCCTTGAGCACGGTGGCAATGCCTTTGCTGGCCTGTGCGTAAGCGATGCCCGCGCCCATCATGCCGGCGCCCAGCAGGCCGACCTTGGCAGGCCTGAAACGCCCTACGCCTTTGGGCCGCGACTGCCCGCTCTTGATGGCGTTCATGTCGAAGAAAAAGGTGTTGATCATGGCCTTGGCATTGGTGCCCGTCATGAGTTTGGCGAGGTAGCGGCTTTCGATGCGAAAGGCGGTCTCCAGGTCCACCTGTGTGCCTTCCACCATGCAGGCCAGGATGGCTGCAGGCGCGGGGTAGAGGCCGCGCGTCTGCTTTTTGAGCATGGCGGGCGCGACGCTGAGCGCCGCGGCGATCTTGGAACTGGCCGGTGTGCCACCCGGGATTTTGTAGTCTCTGGCTTCCCAAGGGTGTTGGGCTTTGGGGTTGGTGGCGATCCAGGCAAGTGCTTTGCTTTGCAACCCGGCAGCATCAGGCACCAGCTCGTGCACCAGGCCCAGCTCAAGCGCCTCACGTGGGTTAAAGGTTTTACCCTCGACCAGATAGGGTTGCGCGCCCATCAAGCCAAGGTGGCGCGTCATCTTGGTCACGCCGCTGGCACCGGGCAGCAGGCCCAGCGTGACCTCGGGCAGGCCAAACTGCGTTTTACGGTCGTCCACCGCCACGCGGTAGTGGCCGACCAACGCGACTTCCCAGCCGCCGCCCAGTGCCGTGCCGTTAAGGCAACTAGCCACGGGGATGCCCAGCGTTTCCAGGGTACGGAAGTTTTTCTTGACGCGTTCGATCTCTGCGTAGGCCTTGGGCGCGTCGGCCGGTGTGAGGCGCATCACGGCCTTCAAGTCAGCGCCGGCAAAAAAAGTGCTTTTGGCGGAGGCGAGGATGATGCCTTTGAGGGCGTCCTTGTCTTTCACCACTTGGGCCGTGACTTCACTGAGATCGCCCTGCCATTGCAGGCACATGGTGTTGACGGGCGAGCCGGGCTCGTCGAACGTGATGGTGGCAATACCGTCACTCAGTTCATAGTGGATAGTTTTCATGGGAGAGGCTGGGAAAGGAGGGTTTTCACGGAAAACACCGCGGAACCGGCTTTGCCGGGCCGCTGGTGTTGCCCCCTTGAGGGGGAGGCGGCTGCGCAGCAGGCGCTTCGGGGGGGAGTCATATTC
>NZ_JBFUAZ010000133.1:0-8455 GCF_056406035.1 Polaromonas sp. P1_E1_2
CAAGCCAGCMCTGGTTGTATTCGACGATGACCTTGCGCACCACGCCGATCGCGCCGCGCGCAACCATGTCACGCGCCTCGCGCACCATGGGATAGCCCGTGTAGTTGTACGTGACACCGAAGATGGAGCCGCTGCGCTTGACAACCCGAACGAGCTCGGCTGCCTCCTCGCTGGTATGGACCAGCGGCTTGTCACACACCACATGGATGCCCGCCTCGGCGAACGCGCGGGCGACGGGGAAATGCACATGGTTGGGCGTGACGATGGAAACGAAATCGATGCGCTCGTCCTTGTTGCGCCGCAGTTCGCCTTCCAGCAGGTCTTCCCAGCGACCGTGGTTGCGTTCATCCCGCAGGCCGAGGTCGCGGCCTGACGCGCGCGCGCGCTCGGCATCGGACGACAGTGCACCGGCCACCAGCTCCATCTGCCCATCCAGCGCCATGGCCTTGCGGTGTACAGCACCGATGAAAGCACCCTGCCCGCCGCCCACCATCGCATAGCGCAGTTTTCTCATGAGCCCGCCATCCCGCCCTGCTTGGCCTTGTCGAACACGGCGTCGAACGCTCCCGCGGCCGGCTTGAAGTCCAGCCGCTTGCTGTAGGCCGCGCTTTCAGTAGCGCCGTGCACGCGGTCCATGCGGCTGTCCTCCCACTCGACGCTCAGCGGTCCGTTATAGCTCACGTCGTTGAGCGCAACGATGATGGATTCGAAGTCGATCTGCCCGCGCCCGACACTGCGAAAGTCCCAGTGGCGGCGCGCGTCACCGAAATTGGTGTGCCCGCCGAAGACCCCCACAGTGCCGTCGCCCCGGCCCCACCACACGTCCTTCATGTGCACGTGATAGATGCGGTCGCCGAATGTCCGGATGAACTTGACATAGTCCACGCCCTGGTAGCCCAGGTGGCTGGGGTCGAAGTTGAAACCGAAACGCTTGTGACCTCCCACGGCTTCGATGGCGCGCTGCGCCGAAGCGATGTCGAAGGCGATTTCCGTGGGGTGCACTTCCAGCCCGAAATTCACGCCACACTGCTCGAACACATCGAGGATGGGTTTCCACCGGTTGGCAAAGTCGACGAAGCCCTTGTCCCAATACTCCTGCGAAGTGGGCGGAAACGCGTACAGCGAATGCCAGATGGACGAGCCGGTGAAGCCCGTCACCACCTTCACGCCCAGCTTGGCGGCGGCACGCGCGGTGTCCTGCATTTCCCGCGCGGCGCGCTGCCGCACGCCTTCCGGATCGCCGTCCCCCCAGACTTGCGGCGACAGGATGGCCTTATGCCGCTCGTCGATGAGGTCGCAGACCGCCTGGCCCACCAGATGGCTGCCGATCGCAAAACAGCGCAAGCCGTGCTGTTCCAGCAGATCGCGCCGGTCCTGCACGTAGCGATCGCTCGCCAGGGCCTCCTGCACATCGAAATGGTCGCCCCAACATGCCAGTTCCAGGCCGTCGTAGCCCATGCTGCGTGCCAGGGGTGCCAGCTCCTTGAGAGGCAGGTCCGCCCATTGCCCGGTAAAAAGAGTGACAGGTCTTGCCATGGCTGCCTCAGAACGGGGAGTCGGGGAAGTAGTACTGCTTGGCGTTTTCCCTGGTCACCAGCACCGACGGGATGATGGTGGTGGCCGGCAGCTTCTCGCCCTTCACACGTGCGGCGGCCGTGAGCTTCATCGCGTCGGCAATCATGGCGGGCGAGTAGGTGACGTCGGCCGTCACGATCTTGTCGCCGTCCATGACTTTCTTGATGTAGTCCTTGGAACCCGCGCCGCCCAGCACGAGCTTGACATCGGTTCGCTTGGCCTGCGCGATTGCCTTTTGCACGCCAACCGCCATGTCGTCGTCCGAGGCCCAGACGGCGTCGATCTGCTTGAAACGGGTCAGGTAGTCCTGCATCACTTTGAAGGCATCGTCGCGGTTCCAGTTGCCGTGCTTGGCATCCAGAACCTTGATRTCTGGATAGTTCTTCATCACAGCCGTGAACGCGTCCACSCGCTGGTTGTCGATGACCGTGGGAATGCCCCGCAGTACTACGACATTACCCTTGCCGCCCAGGGCTTTGGCCATGTACTCCGCCGATACCTTGCCGAAGCCGGGGTTGTCGCCGGCAACGTAGGCGTCCTGCGCATTTGCATCCGTCAGGCCGCGGTCGACAACCGTGACGTACACGCCTTTGCCCTTGACCTGCGCGACCGGTTGCGTGAGCGGCGCCGACTCGAATGGCAGGATCACGAGGGTGTCGATCTTGTTGGCCGTTTGCAAGTCCTGTACCTGGTTCGCCTGTTCCGCAGCAGACCCGGCCGTCTTGATGGTGACTTTCAGGCCCGGGTACTGCTTTTCCAGTTCGGACTTGGTCCGGTTGGCCCAGTACACGACCCCGCCTGTCCAGCCGTGCGTGGCGGCCGGTATCGATACGCCGATGTGTGGCTTGCCCTGGGCCATGGCGGAGGGTGCCGCACCCAGCGCCGCGAGAACTGTGGCGCCTGCGGCCATCAGACTTATCAATGATTTCATGGTTTGTCTCCTTATGTTGTGAGAAACGGCAGCCTTGCCACCTGTGGGGAACCGGTTACTTGCGCCCGCGCTGGAAGAACGCGACGGCGATGATCACGAAGCCCTGCACCGCCGCGTTCAGGTACACACTGATGATGCTGGTCAGGTTGAGGATGTTGCCGATCACCGAGAGCAGCACAGCACCGATTACGGTGCCGGTGATGCCGCCGGCACCGCCACGCAAGGCAGTGCCTCCGACGATGACCGCAGCGATGGCTTCCAGCTCCCACAGCAGCCCGGTACTCGGCGAGGCCGAACCCAGGCGCGGCACATAGAGCACGGTGGCAATGCCCACGCAGATGCCCAGCAACATGTATGTGAGAACCTTGACGCGGTCCACCTCGACGGCCGCGTAGCGCGCAACCTGCTCGTTGGAACCGATGGCCTGAACGTACCGGCCAAAGGCAGTGCGGTTGAGAACGAGGCCGCCCAGCAATGCGACAGCGGCGAATACCCACACGGGCACCGGCACCCCCAGCCAGCTGCCGTAATACACCGGGCTGTAGACATCGACCAGTGCACTGTCGAGCGTGATGGCGCCGCCGTTGGAGAAGTAGGTCAGGTACGCGCGGAAGATGCCCAGCGTTCCCAGCGTCACGATGAAAGGCTCGATGCGGCCCTTGCTGATGAGCAGCCCGTGGCCCAGGCCGAACAGTGCGCCAAGTACGACGGCGAAGGCCATGCCGGTCACCACGGCCGCCATGGGGTTCCAGCCGGCGCCTGCTGTCGCATTCATCAGCAGGATCGTGCTGCCCGCAATCAGCGCGGCCATGGATCCCACCGAGAGATCGATGCCGCCGGAGATGATGACGAAGCACATCCCCACCGCGATGATTCCGATGAAAGCCGTGCGGGTGAGCACGTTCATCGCATTGTCGAGGCTGGCGAAGTTCTCGTTGAGAATCGCACCCGCGATGCACATAAGTGCCAACCCGGCCAGTGGCCCGGCTCCCGTAAAAGAGGGCCATTTTCGCAGTGCCGGTCTGGCGACAGGCGCTGGAGCGGCGGCGGTATCAGTGGGTTCCAGTTGCATGGGCAATCAACAGTTCTTCGGACAGCTGATCCTGCGCGAGCTCGGCAGCGAGCCTTCCCTGGCGCATCACAAGGACGCGATGACATAACCCGATCAGCTCGAGCAGCTCGGAGGACACGACGATGATCCCGCGGCCTTCGCTGGCCAGCCGCTGGATCAGGAAATAGATATCGCGCTTGGCGCCGACGTCAACTCCTCGCGTCGGTTCGTCCAGCACCACGACTTTGGGATCAGGCTGTAACACCCGCGCGAGCGCCAGCTTCTGCTGGTTGCCGCCGGACAGTGCGGAAGCCGGTATGTCGGAGCGTTGCGTGCGGATGCCAAATGCCGTGGTCGCGGCCACGAGGGCTGCCTGTTCCCGCTGCGGATCGAGCAGCGGCTTCGCATAACGCTCCAGCGCCATCAGCGTGAGGTTCTGCGCCAGCCCCATGCGCAGGTGCAGGCCACGCGTCTTGCGGTCCTCGCTGAGATATGTGAGACCCAGCCGTGCGGCCGAACGCGGATTGCGCCGCATCCAGGTTTTGTCTGTTACCTGCACAGATTCCGCGCTGGAGGGGCGCAACCCCAGGAGCCCTTCAAACAGCTCGGTCCGGCCCGCACCGACCAGCCCTGCAAAGCCAAGCACCTCCCCGGCGCGCACCTGGAAGCTTGCGTCGTGGCACCACCCGGGTACGGTCAGTCCTTTCACGTCCAGCAGGACGGGCGCGCCGGCCGCCACGGGAAGCCTGCCCGGAAAGAGATCGGCCAGTTCGCGCCCCACCATCAGGCTGGCCATCTGCTGGCGTGTCACGCTCTGCGTGGACCGGCGAGCCACGAATCGCCCGTCGCGCATGACAACCACCTCGTCGGTGATGCGTTCGACTTCGTCCAGCTTGTGGGAAATATAAAGGATGGTGGAGCCTGCCGCTCTCAGTTGCCCGATGAGGGAAAACAGGCGCTCGGTCTCGGAGGGCGTCAATGTGGCGGTGGGCTCGTCCATCACCAGTACGCGCGCGCGCCGGCTGAGCGCGCGTGCGATCTCCACCAGCTGTTTCTCTGCCACGATGAGGTCGCCCACGCGGCGCGCGGGGCTGCAATTCAGGCCAACCTGACGCAATGCGGCGCCCGCCTCCCTGGCCATCAGGTCTTCGTCCAGCAGCCCGTAGCGCTTGCGCTCATGGCCGAGGAATATGTTCTGCGCAATGGTGAGGTCATCAGCAAGGTTGAATTCCTGATGGATCATCACCACACCGGCCGCTTCGGCCTCGCGCGGCCCCTTGAAACGTACGACATGCCCGCCCACCTCCACCACGCCTTCGCTGGCGGCCTCGTAGCCGGCCAGGATTTTCATCAGCGTCGACTTGCCGGCGCCGTTTTCTCCAAGCACCCCGTACACCCGGCCAGGTGCGAGTTCAAAACTGACCCCATGCAGTACCTGCACGGGGCCGAAGCTCTTGCTCACGTCTTTGAAGCCGACCGTCAAACTCACTGAGTGCTCCTGCGTTCGGTTCTTCAGGCCGCGCCGGCGAAGATCGCGGCATTGACCCGGTTTTCCAGCCACTCCTGACGGCCGCTCACAGGCTTGGGCCGAAGATCGTTGACGAAGGCATGTTCGGCGAGCTGGCTGAGGCTCATGTCGCCCGTGATGATGCGCCGCCCCAGTTCACCGYCCCAGTTCGCGTAGCGCTGCTGGCGGAACTGCTCAAGCTCGCGGGACTCCATCAAACGCGCGGCGCTCTTGAGCGCCAGCGCCAGCGCATCGATCGCACCCACATGCCCGTGCAGAATGTCAACCGGATCCATGCTTTGGCGCCGCACTTTCGCGTCGAAGTTGAACCCGCCGCTGCCGATTCCGCCGGCGCGGAGGACTTCGTAGAGCGCCAGCGTAAGGTCCTCCACACTGTTGGGAAACTGGTCGGTGTCCCATCCGTTCTGTGGGTCGCCACGGTTGGCATCGATGCTGCCGAAGATTCCGAGGGAGGCGGCGGTTGCGATCTCGTGCTGGAAACTGTGGCCCGCCAACGTGGCGTGGTTGGCCTCGATGTTGAGCTTGATCTCCTTTTCCAGGCCGAACTCCTTCAGGAAGCCATACACAGTGGCGCTGTCGAAGTCGTATTGGTGTTTGGTCGGCTCCAGCGGCTTGGGCTCGATAAGCAGTTGCCCTTTGAAACCGATCTTGTGTTTGTGGTTCACCACCAATTGCATGAATCGGCCCAGCTGCTGGCGCTCGCGCTGCAAATCGGTATTGAGCAGGGTGTCATAGCCTTCGCGCCCACCCCACATCACGTAGTTGGCACCGCCAAGCTGCTGGGTGGCATTGAGCGCGCTGAAAACCTGCGTCGCCGCGTACGCGAAGACGTCGGGGTCGGGGTTACTCGCCGCGCCGGCTGCGTAGCGGGGATGGCTGAACAGGTTGGCGGTCCCCCATAGCAGCGAAATACCGGTTTCTTTCTGCTTCTGGGCGAGCACGTCCACCATCGCGGACAGATTGCTGCGGTACTCGGCCAGGTTCGCGCCTTCCGGCGCCACATCGGTGTCATGGAAAGTGTAGAACGGGACATCGAGCCGGGAAATCAGGCCAAAGGCTGCATCCGCTTTCTTCCTCGCCATCGTCAACTCGTCTCCACCGGCATGCCAGGGCCGCGCAAACGTGCCTTGTCCGAAGACATCGCTGCCGGGCCACACGAAGGTGTGCCAGTAGCAGACGGCGAGCCGCAGGTGCTGTGCCATCGGCTTGCCCAGCACGACGGCACTGGCGTCATAGTGACGGTAGGCCAGGGGCGTCGTGGCCTGAGGGCCTTCATAGCGTACGGGTGCGATGGATTCGAGAAAGTTCATGTTTGTGGTGGGTAACTGCTTTCAGTGGCACCATCCTAGAACCGCCGGCCTCCGCCCGCGATTGCGAAATTTGCGAGGACAGCTTGCGAAATTGCTTTCTGCAGCGCAGCAATCCGTCCGATATGCCGGTATCCTCATGATCAACCGACCCGACCATGAAATCGTCATTACGTCAAAGTGGCCCTACCGTGCTGCGCGTGGCATTGCTCTTCCATGCGAGCAAGGTGTATGACCGCGAGATCATCACGGGCATCGGCGACTATGTGAACCACACGCGGGTCGCCTGGGATCTCTTCCTTGAAGAGGATTTCCGCTTTCGGCTTGACGGCATCCACGACTGGGACGGCGACGGGATCATCGCGGACTACGACGATCCGGCCGTGGCGCACGCTCTCACAGGGGTACGCGTACCTGTCGTTGCCGTCGGGGGCTCCTACGAGGATCCCGCGTGCTACCCCGTCAATGTGCCGTACGTTGCGACGGACAACCGCGAACTGGTCGCGCATGCGCTGACCCACCTGGTGGAGTCCGGGCTTTCCCGTTTTGCCTGCTACAGCCTGCCGGAATCGCCGCTCAACCGTTGGGCCCAGGAGCGCGAAAAAGCGTTCACCGCCCGGCTTGCCCGCGACGGGTTGGCTGGTGAGATCCACCGGGGCCTGGCAACCAGCGCGCCCACATGGGGAAGCGCGACAAGGAAACTGCTCTCCTGGCTGCAAAGCCTGCCCAAGCCCGTTGGCATAGTCGCCGTCACGGACGCGCGTGCACGGCAGGTGCTGCAGGCGTGCATCGTCGGCGCAATCGCAGTTCCCGACGAAGTCGCCATCATCGGGATCGATAACGACACACTGGGCCAGCACCTGACGAGAATCCAGCTCAGCTCGGTCAGCCAGGGAACCCACGAAATGGGCCATCGCGCGGCGCACCTGTTGCACCAGGCCCTGAGCGGCTCGCCGGTGAACGACGTGCGTGTGGTCGTGCCTCCGGCCGGCGTGCATTCGCGCGCGTCCACCGCGCGCGACGTCGAACACAGCGCGACCGTGATGCGCGCTCTCCATTACATCCGTCAATACGCCTGCCAGGGCATCAAGACGGAGCAGGTTGCCGAAACGGTGGGGCTTTCACGCTCATCGCTGGAGATGTACTTTCGCCGCGAGTTGAAGCGCTCCGTCCATGACGAAATCCTGCTGTACAAGTTGCAGCGTTGCTTTCAGTTGCTCAGCAACACACAAATGGGCATCGATGACATCGCGCGGGCGAGCGGCTTTCGTTCCGTCCAGTACCTCAATACAGTGTTCAAGCGGGAGCTGGGGGCAACGCCGGCTTCGTGGCGGGAAAGCCGCCGGAGCTGAGCCGGCAGTTTCTCTGGTCCGCTACGCCTTGTGCCGGCGATAAAACGCGAGGGCGTTCTTGAACATCACTTTGTCGCGCACGCCGGCGCCGAACGGGGCCAGATACGCCTCGGCGATGGCAATCTGGGCTTCGAAAGTCCCGTGCAGGGTGATTACCGGCCAGTTGCTGCCCCAGATCAGGCGGTCCTTGCCGAACGCGGACATCAGTACGTCGAAGTGCGGCTTGTACGAAGCGAGGTCAGTGGGAGACGGAAAAACCACGTCACCTGGAGCGTACATGTCATAGAACGACGAAAACTTCATGTACAGATTCGGGCAGTCGCTGGCGAGGCGGCGAACGTCGGACGCCCAGGTGGGGTCCACCGCCGGCCCGGTTGCGCCACCCAAATGGTCGATGATGATGCGCAGATTGGGCACCGCGGTACAAAGCGCCTGCACCTGGCTCTTCGGATTCCTGGTCCCCCGGCTGATGATGTCGAGCGTCATACCGCGCGCTGCCAGGTCGCGCAGGCTGGTGAGCTGTGCCGCGCTGAGCGTGATGCCCTCAGCCGGGCCGGTGAGATAGCCGCGGATTCCCACGAAGCGCGGGTCCGTTGCGAACCGCGCGAGATCGGTGGAAAAGTTCGGCGCGCCTACCTCGATGTTCCCGACGAAGAACGCGTAAAACGGATCGTTCTTGATGAGGTCGAGGACCCACTGGTTGTCCTGAAC
>NZ_JBFUAZ010000134.1:0-8445 GCF_056406035.1 Polaromonas sp. P1_E1_2
CGCCAGGCGCGCACCAAGGATTTCCTCAACAAGATCCTGGCGCACTGAAAGCCCTGCGCTCCAAAAAAAGCCCCGAATTCCGGGGCTTTTTTCATGGCGGCTCATGATGGGCGGGTGGTGCGACCAATGCGACAATTCAGGCCATGACTTCRGCCACCCGCACACCCGCCTCCATCCTGACCTCCGCTCTGACCATTACCCGGCCCGACGATTGGCACCTGCATGTGCGCGACGGCGAGGCCCTGCACACCGTGGTGCCGCACACGGCCGCACAGTTTGGCCGCGCCATCATCATGCCCAACCTGCGCCCGCCGGTGACCACGGCCGCCCAGGCGGCGGCGTATCGGGAGCGCATCCAGGCCGCTGTGCCGGCCGGCGTGCAGTTCGAGCCATTGATGACGCTCTACCTCACCGACAACCTGCCACCCGATGAGATCAAGCGCGCGAAAGACGCCGGTGTTGTGGCGCTCAAGCTATACCCGGCCGGCGCCACCACCAACAGCGATGCCGGGGTGACCGACCTGCGCAAGACCTACAAAACGCTGGAGGCCATGCAAAAAGAAGGCGTGCTGCTGCTGGTGCACGGCGAGGTCACGTCATCCGACATTGACTTGTTCGACCGTGAAGCCGTGTTTATCGATACGCAACTCATTCCGCTGCGCCGCGATTTCCCTGAGCTGAAGATCGTGTTTGAGCACATCACCACCCGCGAAGCCGCCCATTACGTGCGTGATGCCGGCCAGTTCACGGGGGCGACCGTCACCGCGCACCACCTGCTCTACAACCGCAATGCCATTTTCACGGGCGGCATTCGGCCGCACTACTACTGCCTGCCGGTGCTCAAGCGCGAGACGCATCGCCTGGCATTGGTAGAAGCCGTCACCAGCGGCAACAACCGCTTTTTCCTGGGTACTGACAGCGCACCGCACCCCGCGCACCTCAAGGAGCACGCAACGGGCTGCGCAGGCTGCTACACCGCCCACGCCGCCATGGAGCTCTACGCCGAAGCCTTTGATGCGGCCGGCGCACTGGACAAGCTTGAGGCATTTGCCAGCTTCAACGGTGCCGATTTTTACGGCCTGCCGCGCAATACCGGCCGCATCACGCTGAAAAAGGAAAGCTGGCACCCGCCCGAGAGCTTTGCTTTCGGCGAGGCTGAGCTCAAGCCTTTGCGCTCAGGTGAAAACCTGCCCTGGAAACTGCACACTTCAGAAAGCCCCTGATGGACCACAAGCCGCGCGTTGCCCTGCTCATTGACGCCGACAACTCGCCGGCGTCCAAGATCGACCTGATCCTCAACGAGTTGTCGACCTTCGGCGAAACGAACATCCGCCGCGCTTACGGCAACTGGAAAAAGAATGAACTCAAGGGCTGGGAAGAGGTGTTGCACGAGCATGCCATCCGCCCCATGCAGCAGTTCGACTACACCAAAGGCAAGAACGCCAGCGACATGGCCATGGTGATCGACGCGCTGGAGCTGCTCTATACCGACCGGCCCGATGCCTTTGGCATCGTTTCGTCGGACGCAGACTTCACGCCGCTGGTCATGCACCTGCGCGCCAAGGGCGCGGCGGTCTACGGCTTTGGCGCGCAGAAAACGCCGGAGCCATTTGTCAATGCGTGTTCGAGATTCCTGTTCCTTGACAAGCTGCGCCCCATCGCCGTCAGTGATGCGGCGGGCAGTGCTCACGGAGACAGCCGTGACGATGGCGAGGCGGTTGCCGCCGCGCCCCTCAGGGCAACACCCGCCCAGCTCAAGCAGGACGCCAAGCTGGTCATGCTGCTGCGCAACGCCGTCCAGGCCGCAGCCGACGACGAGGGTTGGGCGCGCGTGGGTGCTGTAGGGACGCAAATCGCCAACCAGGCCTCGTTTGACCATCGCAACTACGGCTATGCCACGCTGACCAAGCTGCTGGTGGCCACCCAGCTGTTTGACATCGCCGACGAAGGCAAGTCCACCGTCGCAGTGCGCGACAAGCGACTGAACAAGTCGGCCCGGGCCTAGGGGGCCTGCAGGTGCGAGTCGCTGCAGCCCTGCAGCCAGCGCCGGCCCTGCCGATGCCGGCATGGAACCAGCCTTGGCTGCAACCCTGGCAGGAGCCCGGCGAACGTGTGGCCCAGGCCGTAGCGGCGGGCACTGCGCTGCACGAGGCCCTGAATGCCGAGAAGCGTGCCCCGATGCGCTTTGTTCCCCAAAGCGCATTGCCCGCCGGCGAGGCCTACGAGAGCTTTATTTTCAGGACAGGTGAATGCCCGACCCGCGAAGGGCCGCATGATTTTTTCAATGGCCTGTGCTGGATGCAGTTCCCCGAAACCAAAAAGAAGCTCAACCAGTTGCAGGCTGCGGAAATCGCGCAGGCCGGCGTGCAACAGGTGCGCGGCCCAGTCCGCGACGCGCTGACGCTCTTTGACGAGAACGCTGCTTTCCTGTCGGCGCCGCAACCCTTGTGGGACGCGCTGGCGGCGCGGGACTGGCAGCTGCTCTTTGTGGGTTTGCGCCCACTCTGGCAGCAAGCCCGGCTGGTGCTGTTTGGCCATGCGCTGCTGGAAAAACTGATTTATCCACGAAAACCGATCACGGCCCATGTGTACCGGGCGCAAGCAGCTATCAATTCAATAGCAGATCTGGACCGCTGGATTGCCGCGGATCTGAGCGCTGACAAGCTGGCCGGCAAGCCTTTTTCCCCTTTGCCGGTGCTGGGCGTGCCCGGCTGGTGGCCCGGGAACGAGAACTTTTCCTTTTATGATGACTCCCTTGTATTCCGACCGCCACGGCTGCAAAACAACAGATAGAAATCAGCCACGGGCTTGCGGCACAGCTTGAACTGCGCTGGCAAGCCCTCATATCCTGCGCAAGGCGGGCTTTTTTTACCGACCCCACGGAGAACCCATGAAACGTATTTTTCTGTTTGTCCTGACCAACCTTGCTGTCGTGGTGGTGCTGGGCATTGTCGCCAGCCTGCTTGGCGTCAACCGCTTCCTCACGGCCAACGGGCTGAACCTGACCGCGCTGCTCGGCTTTGCGCTGATCATGGGCTTCGGCGGTGCCTTTATCTCGCTGCTGATCAGCAAACCCGTCGCCAAATGGAGCGCCGGGGTGCGGGTGATCGAGTCGCCCCAAAATGCCGACGAGGCCTGGATTGTTGAGACCGTGCGCAAGCTGGCCGACAAGGCCCAGATCGGCATGCCCGAAGTCGGCATTTTTGAAGGCGCGCCCAATGCCTTTGCCACCGGCGCATTCAAGAACTCGTCTCTGGTGGCCGTGTCCACCGGCCTGCTGCAAGGCATGACCAAGGAAGAAATCGAAGCCGTGCTGGGCCATGAGATCGCCCACGTGGCCAACGGCGACATGGTCACCATGACGCTGATCCAGGGCGTGATGAACACCTTTGTGGTTTTCCTCTCGCGTGTGATCGGCTACGCCGTCGACAGCTTTTTGCGCCGCGGCAGCGACAGCAATTCCGGCCCCGGTATCGGCTACTACGTCAGCACCATCGTGCTGGACATCGTGCTCGGTTTTGCCGCCGCTATCGTCGTGGCCTGGTTCTCGCGCCAGCGCGAGTTCCGTGCCGACGCCGGCGCCGCGCAGCTGATGGGCCGCCGCCAGCCCATGATGAACGCGCTGGCMCGYCTGGGCGGCATGCAGCCCGGCGAACTGCCCAAGGCSGTGGAAGCCATGGGCATTACCGGCAGCATCGGCAAGCTGTTTGCCACGCACCCGCCGATTGAAGAGCGCATCGCGGCCTTGCAGAACGGCCAGGCCTAAGCACCAAAGGGCGCCCCGCACAGGGCGCCTTTTTTTTCATGAAATTTCAAGGAGCGCGAACATGAAAAGCTGGATCAGGCAGAACCGCAGTTTTCTGGTGTTGCTGTTGTTGTTCGGGCTGTTCCGTACCGCAATCGCGGACTGGAACCCCATTCCCTCGGGCTCCATGCGGCCCAACCTGCTTGAAGGCGACGTCGTCTTCGTCAACCGCCTGGCCTACAACGTCAAGATTCCGCTGACCGATACCGTGCTGGCGCGCACCACCGATCCGCAGCGCGGCGACGTCGTCACTTTTTCCTCGCCGGTGGACAGTGYCCGTCTGATCAAGCGGCTGGTGGCTGTGCCGGGCGACGTCGTGGAAATGCGCGACAAGGTGCTCATCATCAACGGACTGTCAGCCCGCTATGAGGCGCTGGACACGGTGCTGGAGCCGGCCGGGCCGGTTGGCGTGCTGGTGGCCACGCACGTGAAGGAAGCCACAGCCCAGGAGCAACATGAAATCCAGTGGCTGGCCGGTGTGAAGGCCAAGGACAGCTGGGGACCGATCACGATTCCCGCTGATCAGTACCTGATGCTGGGTGATAACCGCGACAACAGCGCAGATTCGCGCTACATAGGCCTGGTGCCGCGTAACCTGCTGATCGGGCGTGCTGAGCGGATCCTGGTGTCGGCGGACATCCTGGAGAAGTGGCAACCCCGCTTTGAGCGTTTCGGCCGCTCGCTCTATTGATTTGCTGATTGACTGAGGCTGCAGTGGGAGCCTCAGGCCTGGCGGCTTCGCTGTACCCGCTCTATGGCTTGTGCCACTTCCGCCAGGTCCAGACCGTACATCTCGGCAAATTCCGCCGCCGTTTTCCCACTGGCCTCAAAGGCGCGCATCAGTGCTTCGCGTTTGGCGGTTTGCTCGGCCATCTCCGCAAAAGCCTCCTCCAGCAAGGTGTTCGACACCTCATCCTGCGTGCGGGTGCGTTCTGCGTACTCTTCGCGGCTCAAGCCGGATGCTTCAATGGCCTCGATGAGGCGCATACGCACTTTGGGACGCAGGTCTTCCTTTGAACGCGCCTGGCGCCGCCGGAACACCTCCATGATCGCGTGGTGCACATGCTCGGGCGCCACCGGCTCGACGGGCTCGCCCTGCAGGTTATGGCGCGGGTGGCCGGCCGCCACGCATTCGAGGTAACGCGTGGAACGGGCATGCAGGCCCAGCGCCACTTTCAGTTCGTCGCGCTTGAACGCTTCGGGGTTTTCCGCCAGCAGGTCCTGGAAAGCGCCCAGCTTGAGCGGCAGGAACTGTGCGCCGAACATTTTTGGGTAGAGCTCGAACAGCTTTTCCAGCACGGGGTGGACTTCGCGTGGGCGCTGCTGTTGCTGCTGCGGGTTGGCCGGCCGGGGGCGCTGCGGGGGGCGGGGGCGTTTGGCACGTGGGGAGGGTGTGGTGGTTTCAGTCATGTGTATGGGGTGAAAAGATGGTGTGGCGGGGTGTTCAGAAAGCTCAGCGGGGCCTGAACATGCGAAAGAGGTTGTCGGGGGTGACGGCGAAATAATCGGCCGGGCCACCGCCGCGAAGAATCGGCTCGGCAGCCGCCGTGTCGTAAATGCCGTCTTTGAGCAGATGCCTTGCAATGTACACGCCGACGACTTCACCCAGGACCAGCCAGGTGGGAACCGGCACGCCGTTGGCGCCCTGCAACTGCAGGATTTGGGTTAACTTGCACTCAAAAGAAACCGGGCTTTCCTGTACGCGCGGCACGGCAATGCGTTGCGAGGCCACGGGCGTGAGGCCGGCGAGCTCGAACTCGTTGACCTCGGGCGGCACCATCGCGCAGGAGCGGTTCATGGCCTCGGCCAGCGCCCGCGTTGCCAGGTTCCAGCCGAACTCGCCGGTTTCGCGGATGTTGTGCAGGCTGTCTTTGGCGCCAATGCTGGCGAAACCGATGATGGGCGGCGTGTAGTTGAAGGCATTGAAAAAGCTGTAGGGTGCCAGGTTGAGCTGGCCCCTGGCGTCCTGCGACGAAATCCAGCCAATGGGGCGTGGCCCCACCATGGCGTTGAAGGGATCATGCGGCAGGCCGTGGCCTTTAGAGGGCTCGTAGTAGTGAAAGTCCTGGCTCATCACGCGGCCATCCGCTGTTGTTCGGCGTCCTGCAGCACGCTGCGCGCCAGGGCCTCCGCAACCTTGATGCCATCCACGCCGGCCGACAAAATGCCGCCGGCGTAGCTGGCGCCTTCGCCGGCCGGGTAGAGGCCGYGCACGTTGACGCTTTGCAGGTCTTCGCCGCGGCTGATGCGGATCGGCGAGGAAGTGCGCGTTTCCACGCCGGTCAGCACCGCGTCGTGGGTGTCAAAGCCCTTGATTTTTTTGCCGAACACGGGAAAGGCTTCGCGCATGGCCTCGATCGCATACGCAGGCAGGGCAGACGACAGGTCGCCGATGGTCACGCCCGGCTTGTAGGACGGAGTGATGCTGCCCAGCGCGGTCGAGGGGCGGCCCGCCACGAAGTCACCCACCAGCTGCGCCGGCGCCTGGTAGTTGCTGCCGCCCAATACAAACGCGTGTGATTCGAGCTGGCGCTGTAGTGCGATGCCGGCCAGCGCGTCGCCCGCCTCGAAGCCGGGGTAGTCGCGCGGGTCTATGCCCACCACGATGCCGGCATTGGCGTTGCGCTCGTTGCGCGAGTACTGGCTCATGCCGTTGGTCACCACGCGGCCGGGCTCCGAGGTGGCGGCCACCACCGTGCCGCCTGGGCACATGCAAAAACTGTAGACCGAGCGGCCGTTGCTGGCGTGGTGCACCAGCTTGTATTCCGCCGCGCCCAGTGAGGGGTGACCGGCATGGCGGCCCCAGCGCGCGCGGTCGATGATGCCCTGTGGGTGCTCGACCCGAAAGCCGATGGAAAAAGGCTTGGCCTCGATGTATACGCCGCGCTCGTACAGCATGGCGAAGGTGTCGCGCGAGCTGTGGCCCAGCGCCATCACCACCTGGTCGGCGCGCATCTCGTGGCTTTGGCCTGTGGCCTGGTCCAGTACCGTGAGGCCGCGCAGCTGTTTGCCTTGCGGGCCGTCCTCGATCAGCACGTCGGTCACGCGCTGCTCAAAACGGATCTCGCCGCCCAGCGCGACGATCTGTGCGCGCATGTTCTCGACCACCTTCACCAGCTTGAAGGTGCCGATGTGCGGATGCGCCTCGAACAGGATGTCGGCGGGCGCGCCGGCTTTCACGAATTCGTTCATCACCTTGCGGCCCAGGTGGCGCGGGTCCTTGATCTGGCTGTAGAGCTTGCCGTCGGAAAAGGTGCCGGCGCCGCCTTCGCCGAACTGCACGTTCGATTCCGGGTTGAGCACGTTCTTGCGCCACAGGCCCCAGGTGTCGCGGGTGCGCTGGCGCACCGTCTTGCCGCGCTCCAGCACGATGGGCTTGAAGCCCATTTGCGCCAGCAGCAGGGCTGCGAACATGCCGCAGGGGCCGAAGCCGACGACGACCGGTCGCAACGGCAAGCCGGCTGGCGCCTGGCCCACGGTGCGGTAGGCCATGTCGGGCGTGGTAAAGATGTGCGGGTTGCCGGAAAATTTCGCCAGCAGCGCGCCTTCCTGGGCGGCATCGGCGAGCGTGACATCGACGATATAGACCTTGAGCAGGTCTGCCTTGCGGGCATCAAAGCTGCGTTTGTGGATGTGGACGTTCTGCAGGGCGGCTGCGGCAACGCCCAGTGTCTGGGCCACCATGGCGGGCAGGGCGCTTTCCGCGTGGTCCAGCGGAAGTTTGAGTTCGGTCAGGCGAATCATGAAAAGGGGCTCGTGTTGATCAAGCAACCCGCATTTTAAAGGCCTGGCGGATAATGGGCCTCGTGAAGCACGCCAGACCGCCGCTGGTGCAATCTGGGAAACCAGGCACTGGAGGAACGTCCGGACTGCACAGGACAGCGTAGGAGGTAACACCTCTCCACCGTGAGGTGAGGATCAGAGCAACAGAGACGAGTCGGCCTTGGGGCAACCTGGGGCCGGGTGAAACGGGCAATCTCTACGCGCAGCAATACCAAGTAGGCCAACGTTGATGTGGTTCCGCAGAGTTGGCGGGTAGGTAGCATTGAGCCGTGGGGGCGACCCCCGGCCCAGATTAATGGCGGTCACGCCGGGCTTTCTCCAAGGGGGSCCGGCGCACAGAATCCGGCTTATCGGCGGGCTTCACACTAATAAAAAAGCCCCGTTCAGCAATGAACGGGGCTTTGTCTTTGGGCCTTGCCGGCCCTGCCTGCGGCGTCTTATTTGGCGGGAGAGGCAGCGGCAGCTGGTGCCGATGCGGTGCCTGCAGCGGCGGTGGCGGCTGGCGCTTTACCGAAGTACTGAGCGAAAATCTTGTCGTAGGTGCCGTCGGCCTTGATGTCGGCCAGGCCCTTGTTCAGTTTTGCGAGCAGCTCGGCGTTGCCCTTTTTCACGGCCAGGCCGTATTGCTCGGGTGCAAAGCTGGCATCGGCGATGGTCTTGAACTTCGAGCCGGTGTTGTTGTTGACGTAGTGCTCCACCACGCCGTTGTCGGCGACCACGGCGTCCACGCCGCCGGCTTCCAGTTCCTTCAGCGCCAGTGGCGTCGCTTCAAAGCGCTTGATGTTGGCGCTTTCCTTGCCCTGCAGCTTGGTGATGACTTCGTCACCCGTGGTGCCGTTCTACACGCCGACTTTGAG
>NZ_JBFUAZ010000135.1:0-8334 GCF_056406035.1 Polaromonas sp. P1_E1_2
GTGCCTGCCGTGCCCCTGCCAGGCAAGGCCGGCGGCCTGGCCTGGGTCATGGGCTCCAGCTTTGAACGCGACAACACCCAGGCCGAAACACGGCCCGAGGACGACCAGCACAATTTCAGCCGGCTGCAAACCCTACTGCCGCAAACCGCCCGTGCACTGGCCGCGCAGTTTGAGCCAGGGAAGGTTCAGTCCTGGGCCGGCGTGCGCTGCGCTACACCCACCCGTTTACCCGCTTTGGGCCCGTTGGAAGGAAGCCCCGGCCTGTGGGTGTGCAGCGGCATGGGCTCGCGCGGGCTGACGTTTGCCGCGCTTTGCGGGGAATTGCTGGCGGCGAAACTGCACGCCGAGCCTTTGCCGATTGAGCAGCGGCTGGCTGAAGCGCTGATGCCGCAGCATGCGGCGCCCGCACCGATCGTCAATACCTGAGATTCTCATGCCAAACAAGGCTGAAACCCATAAGGGAAAAGCGCAAGCAGCTATCAAATAGATAGCATTCAAGGCGTAATAAGCACCTTCACTCCACGCTGCGCAGCAGGCGTTTGAGCTTTCCGGGGTGCAGCGGTTTGCGCAGGCTGCCGCGCGCGCCGCCGAACCATCCGCGCACGGTGTCCAGCGGGGAGAGACGGTTGCCGGTCAGGATCAGATAGGCGATGGCAGGGCGCGAGGCCTCCACCCGCTTGACCATTTCCCAGGGCTCGATGTCAGGGAGCTCCATGTCGAGAATCACCAGCTTGTAAAGATGCGTGTCAATCAGCTTGAGCGCTTCGGTGCCGGTGGTCGCCTCGTCTATCTTCACGAAACCGGCCATGGCCAGCCTGGCACGCAGGTAAAGACGCGCGTCGCGGTCAGCATCCACCACCAGCACCTGGGGGCGCTCCGGCAGGGGTTCCGGGGTTTCCAGCGGCGCCGGCGCGGTAGGCGCCTGCGAATCAAAGTCGAGATCGAGATCCAGCGCGGAAGATTCGGGCTGAAGGTCGAGGCCAAGGGCTTTCTCCGGTGCATTGCCCGGGCGCAGAGCCTGCGCGGCCTGCCGCTGTTCAGCGGCCAGCAATTCGTCCATGCCGTCAATCACCGCGGTCCACTGCAGCGGGCGTGGAATCACCAGGCGCGCCCTGGCCGGCGGGTTGTCGCCGATCCAGATCAGGGTGAAGTCGTCATTCGCGGGGTTGGCCAGCTCCAGCGCAGCTTCCCAGCTGTCGCCGTCAATCAGCGCCATCAAGGCTTCTTCGGGCGCGTCGGGCGTCCAGGGGGTGTAAGCGATAGRTCGTGTTTCGGAAATGCGAAACACCGCGTTCAGGGCRTGACGCTCAACGTCATCAAACCCGAACACTTTTACAAAAACCCGCTTGACAGCCTCACCACCCGTATTCGTCATTGCGCCCGATTATGGGGGGATCGCCGGGGAGGCTTCAAGGAATTCAGCACCTGCGTTGTCAAAACGTCACTTCATGRCCGCGGCAGGCCGGCGGGCCTTGACATACGCATCGCTTGGCAAATAGGCCTTGCCGTCGGCGTAGCGCCATTGCACCATGGTGCCCTTGTGGCCGCGCAGGTCCAGCCTGCCCACATAGGCGCCCATGGTGGACTGGTGGTCGATGGCGCGGAACTCGGCGGGGCCGAAAGGCGTGGAGAACTTCAGTCCGCGCAGCGCCACCACCAGCTTTTCGTTGTCGGTGGAGTTGGCCCTGCGGATGGCGGCAAAAATCGCCTGCATGGTGGCGTAACCCACCGCCGAACCGACCTTGGGATATTCATTGAAGCGGCGGTAATAGTTGGCGGCGAAGCTGGCGTGTTCCCGGGAGTCGATCTGGTCCCAGGGGTAGCCGGTGACGATCCAGCCTTTCGGCGTGTCGTCTTTCAGCGTCTCCAGGTACTCGGGCTCCCCCGAAAGCATGGACACCACTGGTATGCGGGGAAAAATGCCACGCTGGTTGCCCTCGCGAACCAGCCGGGTCAGGTCGGCCCCGAAAGTCGCGTTGAAAATCGCCTCAGGTTTTGCCTGCATGGCCGTCTGCAGCGTCGGGCCGGCTTCTATCTTGCCCAGCGCCGGCCACTGGTAACTCACAAACTCGACGTCCGGTCGCCTGGCTTTCAGCAGCTCCTTGAACACAGTGACCGCGCTCTGGCCGTATTCGTAATTGGGGGCAATCGTGGCCCAGCGTTTGGCCGGCAACCTGGATGCCTCTTCGACCAGCATGGCTGCCTGCATATAAGTACTGGGCCGCAGGCGGAAGGTGTAGCGGTTGCCCTGTTCCCAGACGATGGCGTCGGCCAGCGATTCGCTGGCGATGAACACCCGCCGGCTGGCCTGGGCATGGCCGGCCAGCGCCAGCCCGACGCTGGAGTAAAACCCGCCCGCCAGCACATCCACCCTTTCTTTTGAGGTCAGCTCGACGGCCTGTCGCAGGGCTTCCTCGGGTTTGCCGGCGTCATCGCGCGAGATGACTTCGATCTTGCGGCCCAGCAGGCCGCCGGCCACATTGATTTCCTCGACCGCAAGCTGCCAGCCTTGCCGGTAAGGCTGGGCGAACTGGGGAATGGCGGAGTAGCTGTTGATTTCGCCGATCTTGATGGGAGGTTTCGGGCTGCCCTGGGCGAGCGTCACCGCCGTGGCGCAGGCCAGAAACAAACCACCCATCAGGACGGACTTCATCAATTTCACGGGTTTTCTCCAAAAATGGGCAATTCGGTTAATTTGGCAAGCCCAAAACAGGGCGGCTCATCCGAAAGAGCAGGGACTGTACCAGCGCTTTGTGACGGGTCGGTTGGTGAATGGTCAGCCTCAACGCAAGCCTTATGCCGCTGGCACGAAAAAACCGCCCGAAACCCGCATATTTATTGGCGAATAAGCTTATCTGCATAACGGCAGAACAAATGTGTAGTTTGTTTTTATAAGTCGGGCACTTACATTTTCCCGCTATGCATGAATTTGCCTTTGTATTTGCTGGTTTTGCCGTCGGCCTGGTTGTGGGTTTGACAGGGGTGGGCGGCGGCTCGCTGATGACGCCGCTGCTGATCTTCTTTTTCGGCATCAAACCGCACCTTGCCATCGGCACCGACCTGCTGTTTGCGGCCTTTACCAAGATGGGCGGGACCGTCAGCCTGGCCCGCGCCCGGGTGGTGGACTGGAAAATCGTCGGGCAAACAGCAGCCGGCAGCATTCCGGCGGCCCTGGCCACCCTTTATATGTTGCAGCGCATGGGCCCGGCCAACCCGGCTACGCAAGCCATCATGACCACCACCCTCGGCCTGGCGTTACTGCTGACGGCTGGCGCCACGGCCTACAAGGTGCTGCGCGGCAAGGCCGCCCCTACCACCATCGCGCCCGAACTCATAGGCCAGGCCACGCGTGCGCGCCACTGGTCGCTGCCGCTGCTGTTTGGCGCGGTCATCGGCACGCTGGTCACTTTGACGTCAGTCGGCGCGGGTGCCATCGGCGTGATCGTGCTGATGCTGCTCTACCCCACCCTGCCGCTGCCGCGCATCGTGGCGGCCGACATTGCCCACGCCGTGCCCCTGACGCTGGTGGCGGGCCTGGGTCATGCCTCCATCGGTTCGGTCGACTGGCCGCTGCTCATCAAGCTGCTCGCCGGCTCGCTGCCCGGCATCTGGCTGGGTTCGCACCTGGTGCACAAAACGCCTGACCGCGTGATCCGTTCGCTTTTGTCCGTGCTGCTGGCCTATGCCGGCGTGAAGCTGATTTCGATCTGACCCTCTCCTTATAAAAATCCCACGACGTTTGGATCCCGACAGCCATGTACCAATACACAGAATTTGACCGCGAGTTTGTCAAGGCCCGCGCCAACCAGTACCGTGACCAGCTGACCCGCTGGCAGGCAGGCCAGTTGCCTGAAGACGAATTTCGCCCGCTGCGCCTGCAAAACGGCTGGTATGTACAGCGCTATGCGCCCATGCTGCGCGTGGCCGTGCCTTATGGCGAGCTGTCGAGCGCGCAGATGCGCGTGCTGGCCAAAATCGCCCGCGAATACGACCAGCCCAACGCCGCGCTGTTCAATGAAGCCCAAGCCAAGCAGGACAAGCTCGGCCCCGTCAATCTGAAAAACGGCCTGTCGGTCAGCTCCAAGCTGACCACCGGCTACGCCCACTTCACGACGCGCCAGAACGTGCAATACAACTGGATTCCGCTCGACAAGTCGGCCGAGGTGATGGACCTGCTGGCCAGCGTCGCCATGCACGGCATCCAGACCAGCGGTAATTGCATCCGCAACATCACCAGCGACGAACGCGCCGGCATCGCCGTTGACGAGATCGCCGACCCGCGTCCCTTCGGCGAAATCCTGCGCCAGTGGAGCACGCTGCACCCCGAGTTCGCCTTCCTGCCGCGCAAGTTCAAGATCGCGATCAGCGGCGCCCGCGAAGACCGCGCCGCCACGGCCTGGCACGATGTCGGCCTCCATTTGATCCGCAATGCCGAAGGCGAACTGGGCTTCAAGGTGCTGGTGGGTGGCGGTATGGGCCGCACGCCGGTGATCGGCACCGTGATCCGCGAGTTCCTGCCCTGGAACCAGATCATGAATTACCTGGAAGCCGTGGTACGTGTGTACAACCGCTATGGCCGCCGCGACAACATCTACAAGGCCCGTATCAAGATTCTGGTGAAGGCCGAAGGCCAGCGCTACATCGACGACGTCGAGGCCGAATACAAGCAGATTCTGGAACACGACGGCGCGCCGCACACCATCACGCAGGAAGAACTCGACCGGGTGACAGCCTGCTTTGTGCCGCCCGCGCTCAATTGCGACCGCAAGAGCGCCGATACAAAAATTGCCAACATCCTGCGCGCCGCCGCCGAAGACGACGTGGAGTTCGGCCGCTGGCTGCAGCGCAATGTGGCCCCGCACCAGAACCCCGACCTGCGCGCCGTGACGCTGTCGTTCAAGCGCCTGGGCCAGGCGCCCGGCGACGCGACGGCCGACCAGTTGGACATCGCGGCTGACCTGGCCGACCAGTTCAGCGCCGGTGAAGTGCGTGTGACGCACGACCAGAACCTGCTGCTGCCCTGGGTTCGCTGCGACGAGCTGCCCGAGCTCTGGCGTGCCGCCCGCAAGGCCGGTTTTGCCAAGCCCAACATCCACCTGCTGACCGACATGATCGCCTGCCCCGGTGGCGACTTCTGCTCGCTGGCCAATGCGCGCTCCATCCCRATCGCCGAAGCCATCACCGAGCRCTACCAGGACATGGACGAGCTGCACGACCTGGGCGAGATTGACCTGCACATCAGCGGCTGCATCAACTCCTGCGGCCATCATCACAGCGGCCACATCGGCATCCTGGGTGTGGACAAGGATGGCCTGGAGTGGTACCAGGTCTCGCTGGGCGGCTCCGATGGTTCCACGCTGAGCGGTGCCTCGGTGTCCGGCAARGTGGTCGGCCCTTCGTTTACCGGCGCCGAAGTGCCCGAAGTCATTGAAGCGGTGCTGGACACCTATCGCCAGCTGCGCGAGGACGGCGAAACGTTCATTGCGACTTTCCGTCGCGTCGGCATTGAACCGTACAAGGCCGCCGCCAAGGCTGCGCGCTTTGCCCCCAACACCGTCGCGCACTGAAAGGACTGACCATGAAATTACTGCCTTTCAGCGAACAAAGCGGCGCGGAACAGCCTGGTACCCTGGTCCTTGCGAACGACGCCGATCCCTTCGAGGTCTCACTCGACGGCATCTCTCGCATTGACCTGAACTTCCCGAAGTTCACCGACGGCCGCGCCTACAGCCAGGCCTTCCTGCTGCGCCGCCGCCGCGAATTCAAGGGTGAAATCCGCGCCACCGGCGACGTACTGGTGGACCAGCTGGCGCAGATGGAGCGCAGCGGTTTTGACACCGCCGTGCTGCGCGCCGACCAGGACATGGCCGTGGCCCAGCGCGTGCTGGCGTCCTACCCCGGTTACAGCGCAGGCAAATACCAGGGCGACGCGGTGGACGTGCAACCCCACTTCAAGGAGGCGGCTTGCGCCTGAACACCATGAGCCTCGACCTTGCAAAGATCAACGCAGAACTCGGCCACAACGCACAGGGCCTGGTGGGCTGGGCCGTGGGACTGGGCCGGCCCGCCATCGTCACCACCAATTTCCGTCCCTTCGAGGCGGTGATACTGCACATGGTGACGCGCGCCAATTCCCGCGTTCCCGTGGTCTGGATGGACAACGGCTACAACACCGAGGCCACCTACCGCTTTGCCGACGAAGTGACCAGGCTGCTCAAGCTGGACCTGCATATTTACCTGCCGCGCCGCTCCCGTGCACACCGCGAGGCGGTGGAGGGTCCGACCCCGGCGCTGGACGATCCACGCCATGCGGCCTTCACTGAGGAGGTGAAACTCGAGCCCTTTGCCCGCGCCCTGCGTGAAACCGCGCCCCAGGTCTGGTTCACGGCCTTGCGCGCCACCGACACCGCGGTACGCGCCCAGATGGATCCGGTCAGCGTCAACCCCGACGGCCTGATCAAGGTCGCGCCGCTCCTGCACTGGTCGTCCAAGGACCTTTACCAGTACTGTGAGATCAACGGCCTGCCCAACAACTTTGACTATGTGGACCCCACCAAGGGCGAAGACAACCGCGAATGCGGCCTGCACCTTGCGCACTGACTGACCTATGAACGCCCGCACCCCATCCCACCTGCTGCCAGCCGACCCGGCGACCTCCATCGCGCGGCTGTCCAACTCCCACCTCGACGCGCTGGAAGAAGAAACCATCTTCATCCTGCGTGAAGTCGCCGCCGCCTTTGAGCGCCCGGCCCTGCTGTTTTCGGGCGGCAAGGATTCGTTGGTGATGCTCAAGTGCGCCGAGAAAGCGTTCGGCGTGGGTCGCATTCCCTACCCGCTTCTGATGATCGACACCGGTCACAACTTCCATGAAGTGACCGACTTTCGCGACCTGCGCGCAAAAGAGCTGGGCGCCGAACTGATCGTGCGCAATGTCGAAGACTCGATGAAACGCGGCACCGTGCGGCTGGCACACCCGGGCGAATCGCGCAATGTGCACCAGTCGGTCACGCTGCTGGAGGCGATTGACGAATTCCGCTTTGACGCGCTGATTGGCGGCGCGCGCCGCGACGAGGAAAAAGCGCGCGCCAAAGAGCGCATCTTTTCGCACCGCGACAGCTTCGGCCAGTGGCAGCCCAAAGCCCAGCGCCCCGAACTCTGGACGCTGTTCAACACGCGTCTGCAGCCTGGCGAGCACTTTCGCGTTTTCCCGATCTCCAACTGGACCGAACTCGACGTGTGGCAGTACATCGAGCGCGAAAAGATTGCCCTGCCATCGCTCTACTACGCGCACCAGCGCAAGGTGGTTGAGCGCAAGGGCCTGCTGGTGCCGGTGACGGAGCTCACGCCCGCGCGCGACGGCGAACAGGTGGTGGAAAAGACCGTGCGTTTTCGCACCGTCGGCGACATCACCTGCACCTGCCCGGTGGACAGCCCCGCGGCCACGGCCGCCGAGATCGTGATTGAAACGCTGGCCGCCGACGTGAGCGAGCGCGGCGCCACGCGCATGGACGACAAGACCTCCGACGCCTCCATGGAAAAGCGCAAGAAAGACGGGTATTTTTAGTTCTCCCCCGGGCAGGCTTCGCCTGCTCCCCCCAGGGGGCGGCGCCTGCGGACCGGCACAGCCGGACCCGCAGCCCCCACTGATAAAGACCTTGCCACCATTTTTGAGACTGAGATGACTACAAGTACCCACACTACTGATTTGATAGCTGGTGGCGCACAGCCAGAAATGGTTGCAGGCCAAAACGACCTGAAACCTGCGTTGAAGTTCATCACCTGCGGTTCGGTCGACGACGGCAAAAGCACCCTGATCGRCCGCCTGCTGGTGGACAGCAAGGCCGTGCTGCAGGACCATCTGGCCGGCGTGCAGCGCCAGGGTGAAACCGACCTGGCATTGCTGACGGACGGCCTTTCAGCCGAGCGCGAACAGGGCATCACCATTGACGTGGCCTACCGCTATTTCGCCACTGAAAGCCGCAAATTCATCATTGGCGATGCCCCAGGGCATGAGCAATACACCCGCAACATGGTGACGGCCGCCTCCAGTGCCGACGCCGCCGTCGTGCTGGTGGATGCGACCAAGCTCGACTGGAAAAACCCTGCGCTGGAGCTGCTGCAGCAAACCCGCCGCCATTCGCTGCTGGTCAACCTGCTGCGTGTGCCGTCCATCGTGTTCGCCGTGAACAAGCTCGACGCCGTGAAAGACCCGACGCTGGCTTTCAGGAACATTGAAGCAGCGCTGGCAGCATTCGCCCGGGCCGGGAAAATCCCGGTGAAAGCGACTGTGCCCGTGTCCGCCCTCAAAGGCTTTAACGTGGTGGATGCCCAACC
>NZ_JBFUAZ010000136.1:0-8319 GCF_056406035.1 Polaromonas sp. P1_E1_2
GTTATGCCCTGCGCCACATCAGCGACCTGGGTGTGGCATTTGCAGAATTTGAACGCGTGTTGAAGCCCGGTGGACGGCTCTGCGTGCTCGAAATCACCCAGGCAAAAAACCGCTGGGGCCGCTGGTTGCTCAAGACCTACATGCGCGGCGTCATACCGCTGCTGACGCGCTTCGTTTCGCGGCAAAAGGAAACCGCGTCCATCTGGCGCTACTACTGGGACAGCATAGAAGCCTGCGTGCCGCCCGAACAGGTGCTGGCCACGTTGCGCGCGGCGGGTCTGGCGGATGTCAGGCAACACCTGGAAGCCGGCGTATTTTCAGAATACCAGGCAGTCAAATCGCAGCCCGGCTCCGCGGCCCCGGCCCCGGCCTCAACTCATCACAATCGCTGAAACAGGCGCCGGGCCAGCAACACCGGCAAGCGCAGCACAAACCCGATGAAAAGCCGGGAATGCATCCAGGTGAGCAAAAGGTTGTCGCGCAGGTAGTTGAAGTGCGACACCCCCCCTTCGTCGGGCCGAAAATACTTCACGGTGGCCGGCAGGTTGACCGGTTTCACGCCGCGCCAACACATGCGCACCACCGCTTCCGGGTCAAAATCAAACCGGCGCATCCAGCGCTGCCCGGCCATCACATCACGCAGCGGCGCGATCGGGTAAACACGAAAGCCGAACAGGGAATCCCCGATGCCGGCCCAGAGGGTTTCCAGGTCGGCCCATCCATTGGACACCTTGCGTCCATTGACACGCAGGCGTGGTGCATCCGCGGCGAACACCGGCACGCCGAGCACCATGACAGCGGGCTGGGCCAGCGACGCGACCATGAACTCCGGAATCAGGTGGGCGGGGTGCTGCCCATCGGAGTCCATGGTCAGCACATGCGTGAACCCTTGGGCCGCAGCCAGCTCAATGCCGTGCAGCACCGCGGCACCCTTGCCCACATTGCGCGGCAACACCACGACCCGCAAGCGCGCATCGTCCGCGGCCATTGCCAGCAGACGGTCGGTGCTGCCGTCCGTGCTGCCGTCGACGACCACCCAGACCGGCGCCCACTGCGCAAGTGCACTGCGGACTGTTTCGTCAACTTTGACACCGGGGTTGTAACTGGGAATCAGGACGAGATGCGTCCTGGACATGTCGCGAAGGGAATCATTCATCGAGGGATCTAACTTGAACGGAAAACTGCGTGCACCTTCACGCCGGCGGCGCAGAAGCAGTCAGGGGGGACGACCGGGTACGCCCCAGCTCGGTCTGGAAGTATTGCTCCAGCTCTGCGGTGAAGTGTGCCGTGTCGCTTACCGGCTCAAAGCATTTTCCGAGGCGAACACGGTAAGTGACCGGCATTTTCGGCGTCCATAGCAGGGACCAGCCCTTGCCCAGAAACCTCGAATCGGTTTCGATAAAAACGGTCTGTACCGGCACACCCGCGTATTTGGAAATCAGGCTGGTCGTTCCCTGCATGCGTCCTACAGGAAACCGCCGCGTGCGGGTGCCTTCCGGGAAAAGCAGCAAACTGCTGCCCTGGCGCAAGTCGGCGACAGCCAGCTGCACCATGGTGCGCAGCGGCGTATTGCGGATATAACCCACCAGTCGCGCACCGGCCCCAAAAAAAACGCTGTTGACGATGTCCGCCTTCATGATGCAGGTGGCGTCCGGCAAACGCGACAGGATCATGATGGCGTCCAGCAGGGAAGGATGATTGGGCGCGATGATCACTGGAGGGCCTGCCTGCAGCGCATCCAGCGCCGTCAGGTCGAACCGGCAGGCCCCCATCAACACCAGCAGGCGCAGATAAGAGCGGAAAGTGGCGGCCACGAGCCTGCGCCCCCAGCGTTTGCTTAATACCCTCGGCAACAAGGGCCGCATGACCACCGCCAGCAGCGAGACCGCCAGGCTGACGCCAACAAGTACCAGGTAACCCACGCAAAGACGGGCAGTTTCATGCACCGCCCTGCGGCCCTTATTGGCCAGGGACGGCTCGGCAAGCGCAGTGTCAGTCGGCTCCGCCCCGCTTACGCTGTTGAAAGGCGGGATACTCGGCTCGGTCATTGCTTGCCTTTCGGTTGAGGTCGTGGGCCCTGGCGCAGACCGTATCCGGTTTGCTTTTTGAATAGATGAATGCAAGCGAGTCTACCTCCCCAAAAATGCCGCTCTTTGGCAGATTTCCGGATTCCAGCGTAAGGTTTTATGCCGACTGAGGGGCCCACCGCAATCTTTCCCGGCAAAAGCCGGTGTTGGCGGTAAGTGACTGATAGTAAAGGACAATCAGGGGCCGGAAACATCGAAGAACGGCCCCTAAGATAGGCAATTGGCGAGATAAAAATGCGAACAGAAGGAAGCGCGCATGCGCTAGGTCATTGATGCAAAAAGAAACAATTCGGGGCAAAAATCCAACAGGCGGTGCGCCGGAAGACACGCCCATGATGACGCAATACAAGCGCATCAAGGCGGAGTACCCCGACACCCTGGTTTTTTACCGCATGGGGGATTTCTACGAGGTCTTCTTTGCCGATGCGGAAAAGGCCTCCCGCCTGCTGGACATCACGCTGACACGGCGCGGCCAGTCCGCGGGCGAGCCGGTTGTCATGGCGGGCGTGCCCTTTCATTCGCTGGAAGGCTACCTGGCCAAGCTCATCAAGCTCGGCGAATCGGTAGCCATCTGCGAGCAGGTCGGCGACGTCGCCACCAGCAAAGGCCCCGTGGAGCGCAAAGTGGTGCGCGTGGTCACGCCCGGCACACTGACCGACACCGAACTGCTGAGCGACAAGACCGAATCCATCCTGCTGGCCGTGCACCAGGGCGCGCGCAACACCTGCGGCCTGGCCTGGCTCAGCGTGACGCAGGGCGAAATCCACCTGGCGCACTGCGCCAATGACGAACTGGAAGCCTGGCTGGCGCGCGTGGCGCCCAGCGAACTGCTTTACAACGTCGACGTAACGCCGGCCTTTGAGCAGCGCCTCAAAACCCAGCGCTGCGCCGCCAGCGCCCGCCCCGCATGGCAGTTTGATTCCGCCCTGGGCGCGCGCCGCCTGCTGGACCAGCTCAAGGTCGCCTCGCTCGCATCCTGGAATGCTGAAGCACTGAATGAGGCGCACGCCGCCGCCTCGGCACTGCTGGGCTACGCTGAACACACCCAGGGCCGGGCGCTGTCGCATGTGCAGGGCCTGCAGGTGGTGCGTTCGGGCGAGCTGATCGAGCTGCCGCAAACCACGCGCCGCAACCTGGAGCTCACGCAGACCCTGCGCGGCGAAGAATCGCCCACGCTGTTTTCGCTGCTGGACACCTGCACCACCGGCATGGGCAGCCGTGCACTGAAAAGCTGGCTGCTCACCCCGCGCCGTGACCGGGCACAGGCCGCCGACAGGCTGGATGCCATTACCCACCTGCGCAGCGGCTCCCAGCAAACCCTGCGCGCCAGGCTCAAGGGCTGCAGCGACGTGGAACGCATCACTGCCCGCATCGCGCTGCGCCAGGTGCGGCCGCGCGAGCTCGTGGCCCTGAAAGACACGCTACAAAAAACAGAGCTGGTTGCGCCCGCCAGTATTGGGCTGCCGGCACTTTTAACCAAAATTTTTGAAGACCTGCAACCGCCGGAAGGTTGCCGCGAGCTGCTGGGCCGCTATGTGCTGGATGAGCCCGCCGCACTGATACGCGACGGCGGCGTCATCAACCACGGCTGCGATGCAGACCTGGACGAATTGCGCGCCATCCAGACCAACTGCGACGATTTCCTGCTGGACCTGGAAGGCCGCGAGAAAGCCCGCACCGGCATCGCCAACCTGCGCGTGCAGTTCAACAAGGTGCACGGCTTCTACATCGAAGTCACACAAGGCCAGCTCGACAAGGTGCCCGACGACTACCGCCGCCGCCAGACGCTGAAAAATGCCGAGCGCTACATCACGCCCGAACTCAAAGCCTTTGAAGACAAGGCCCTCTCAGCGCAGGAGCGGGCACTGGCGCGCGAGAAGTGGCTGTATGAACAGCTGCTCGACCAGTTGCAGGACTTCATTCCCGCGCTGAGCCGCCTGGCGCGCGCCCTCGCCTCGCTCGACGCGCTGTGCGCATTGGCCGAACGCTCGCTCACCCTCAACTGGGCCGCGCCGGTGTTCGTACGCGAACCCTGCATTGACATCAGCCAGGGCCGCCACCCTGTCGTCGAAGCGCGCCTGGCTGAGACGGGCGGCGGCGCCTTCATCGCCAACGATTCCGTCATGAGCGGCAAGCACCGCATGCAGGTCATCACCGGCCCCAACATGGGCGGCAAGTCGACCTACATGCGCCAGGTGGCGCTGATCGTGCTGCTGGCCAGCGTGGGCTCGTATGTGCCGGCGGCCAGCTGCCGGCTCGGGCCCATAGATGCCATCCACACCCGCATAGGCGCAGCCGATGACGTGGCCAACGCGCAATCGACCTTCATGCTGGAAATGACCGAGGCCGCGCAGATCCTGCACGCCGCCACACCGCATTCGCTGGTGCTGATGGACGAAATCGGCCGCGGCACCTCGACATTCGACGGACTGGCGCTGGCCGGCGGCATTGCCGCCTACCTGCACAACAAGACCCAGGCCTTCACGCTGTTTGCCACACATTACTTTGAGCTCACCGAATTCCCGGCGCAGCATCACGGCGCCATCAATGTGCATGTGAGCGCAGTCGAGTCCGGCGCCGACATCGTGTTTTTGCACCACATCGAGCCCGGCCCCGCCAGCAAAAGCTACGGGATTGCCGTGGCCAGGCTGGCCGGCGTGCCCGCTGCCGTCGTCAACCACGCCCGCCATGCACTCACCGCGCTGGAGGCCCACCAGACCGAAGCGCGCGCCCAGGTTGACCTGTTCGCCGCCCCGCCCGAAGCCGCCGCGCCCGAGCAAAGTGCCGTGGACAAGGCATTGGGTACCATAGACCCCGATGCACTGAGTCCGCGCGAGGCGCTGGACGCCCTGTACCGCCTGAAAAAGATCTCCATCTCCCCGTGACCCAGCGCAACCCAACTTCTCCGACCTCCCCCACACTTCCAGAGCACCTCATGACTTACTGCGTCGCCGCCAAACTCAATGCCGGGCTGGTGTTCCTGTCAGACTCCCGCACCAACGCGGGCCTGGACCACATCAGCACCTTCCGCAAAATGATCGTCTATGAAAAGCCGGGCGACCGTTTCATGGTGTTGCTGTCGGCCGGCAATCTGTCGATTTCCCAGTCGATCCGCGAGATTTTGCAGATCGAGCAGCTCAAGGACCACGACGGCGGCGAAGCCATCACGATCTGGAACGCCAAAAGCATGTTCGATGCCGCACGCGTGCTGGGCTCGGCAATACGCCGCGTCTACGACCGCGACGCCGAAGCACTGAAAAACGCCGATGTCGACTTCAACGTCTCGCTGGTCTTTGGCGGACAGATCCGCGGCGAGAACATGCGCCTCTTCCAGATGTATTCAGCCGGCAACTTCATCGAAGCGACCGACGAGACGCCTTATTTCCAGGTCGGCGAATCCAAATACGGCAAACCCGTGCTGGACCGCGTACTCACCCCGGCCACGCCGCTGGCCGAAGCCGCCAAGTGTGTGCTGGTGTCCATGGACTCGACCATGAAGTCGAATCTCTCGGTTGGCCTGCCGCTGGATCTGGTGGTCTATGAGGCTGACACCTACCGGAGCGACAAGATCGTCTGCATCGACAACGACAACCCCTACTACCGCATGATGCACAGCAGCTGGGGCCAGAAGCTGCGCGAAGTGTTCGACAGCATCGAAGACCCGGTGTGGGACGACGCGCACACCGACATCCCGCTGAAGATGCCGGCCACCCGCCATGAGCCGTTAAAGAAGATCAGCACGCCTGACGAGAAACTGATTTAAGCCGTGCCCGCCAACGCAAAGCCGCTGGTCATTTTTTCCCACGGCAACAGCTTCCCCGCCAGCACCTACAGCGCGGTGTTCCAGAGCCTGAAAGCACGCGGCTTTCAGGTCAAGGCGATTGAAAAATTCGGCCACGACCCGCGCTACCCCGTCACCAGCAACTGGCCGCACCTGGTGCAGCAACTGGCCGACTTCACGGCCCGCGAGGTTGAAAAATCCGGCCAGCCGGCTTTCCTGGTGGGCCATTCGCTGGGCGGCTTTTTAAGCCTGATGTGCGCTGCGCGCAACCCGGTGCTCGGCGGCCAGCCCGTCAAGGGCGTGGTGCTGGTCGACTCCCCCATCCTCGGCGGCTGGCGCGCCGCAGCGCTGAGCGTGGCCAAGCGCGCACAACTGGTGGGCTCCATATCCCCCGGTGCCATCAGCCGCAAACGCCGTCACCAATGGGTAGGCAAAGACGAGGTCTTTGAACACTTTCGCAGCAAGAAGGCATTTGCCGCCTGGGACGAGCAAGTGCTGCGCGACTACATCGAGCATGGCACCCACGACGATGCCGGCGAAGGCCAGCGCCTGCTGAGCTTCGACCGCGACGTCGAAACCGCGATCTACAACACGCTTCCCCACAACCTGGAAGGCCTGCTTAAACGCCACCCGCTGAAATGCCCTGTTGCCTTTATCGGCGGGCGGCAGTCGGCCGAGATGAAGCAGGTTGGGATGGCGATGACCGAAAAGGTGACGAAGGGGCGGATCATGATGCTGGATGGGAGTCATCTGTTTCCGATGGAGAAGCCATTGGCAACGGCGGCTGCGGTTGAGGCGGCTTTGAGGAATTTCCTCGAGTAGGCTGCTGTTGTTTCCGGCGGTGCGCCCTCTGCTGAGGGCGGCTGGCCGGGGGTTGCCCGGCCAGCAGCTCCTAGACGAAAGCGCCCAGTCGGAACACAAACCGGCCTCAAGGAACCGCTATCAATTCAATAGCTGCCAGCGCCCGTCCCTATTTCCCAAAAGGCCAAAAACCACCTAAAAGTGCAGATTTCAGCGATATTGACGCCGCGGGGACTTACCCTCAAGACTGCGGTTCAACATTCGCAACAGACTGGATAAACTAGCCCAGCACATCCGGCAGCCCCCTGTGCCGCGCATCAGAACGACTCTCAGAGGAGGTTTCTCATGGCCCTGTCCTTTATCGTCACCCTTGCCGTGACCTTTCTAGCCTGGGCCGTTGCAGCGGTGCTGTCCCAAAGCATGGGCGACGCGATGACGCTGAGCGCATCCGTCTGGCTGGCCACGGGCGTCACCTTTGGCGCGCTGCTGGCCGTGAAGCCGCCCAAGCGCCCCGCCGTACTGGCGGGCGCCGCGCTGGCGGCCATCGCGCTGGCTTTGCTGGACGGCCTGGCCGTGTTGCCTGCCATCGCTTTTGGCCTGAACGAAGCCTTCTGCGCCAGCCTGGGCGCCTGGGTGGCGCGCCTGCTGCGCAGCACCGGGCCCGACGGCGGCATGGAGCCGGGTAAGGCTTACGCCGGCGTGCTGCTGGGCGCACTGCTGACCTCCGCGCTGGGTGCCAGCATCGGCGTGATGCTCTGGAGCTGGGCCCTGCCGGAGCCCGTTGTCCTGCTGACCGAATGGCGCGTGTGGACCTGCACCACCTTTGTCGGTATCTTGCTGATTGCGCCGCTCATCACTGCGTTTTCCGGCTTCAAGGTCAAGCGCTCGGGCGGCATGGCCACCAGCCAGTTCCTGGCGGGCGCGGGCACCTTCCTGCTTTTCTTTGTGGTGGCGGGGCTGATCTTTTCAAGCGATGTGTCCGACCGGTTCAGCGCATCGCTGGGCCCCACCCTCACCTACCTGCCGCTGCCCTTCATGGTGGTGACCGCCATCCTCTGGAAGGAACGCGGCGCCACGGTGGCCACGCTCATCGGCGCGCTCGCCCTGGTCGCCTGGACCAACGCCGGCGGCGGCCCCTTCGCCGAAGTGGAAGGCTTTCCCGGCGAAGCGGTGATCGAGATCCAGGGGTATGTCGCCGTGATGGCGCTGCTGGTGGGCGTGGTCAATGCCCTGGGCGCCACCGCCGCACAGGCCCTGGCGCAGGCGCAAGACTGGCGCACCCGCTACCGCCAGGTGCTGGACTCCAACCGCACGGTGGTCGCCAATTTTGACGCCAGGACGGGCGCTGCCGAATGGGGCGAAGGTGCCAGCGAGTTGCTGCGCACCAACGCCAACGCACTGCTGACCGTGCAGGACTTCATCGCCCACGCCGACCCGCAAGAGCAGCCCGGACTGCAAGCCGACTGGCGCGACCTGACGCAGGGCCAGCGCGACCACGTGCTGTGGAAGAACACCCTGCGCTGGAGCGACGGCCGCGTGGCCAGCGTGAACGCGCGCCTGTCGGGTGTGCGCGGCGCCGACGGCAATGTCGAACAGGTTGCAGCGCTGCTGGAAGTCGAGGCCTGACGTGGCTCTGGACAGTTCCAGCAC
>NZ_JBFUAZ010000137.1:0-8317 GCF_056406035.1 Polaromonas sp. P1_E1_2
CTGCACACCAGGGTGGGTGGAACCGGCACATCAATGTAATGCTGCGCAATGAAGGCTTCCAGCACCAGAGCCTCCAGGGATTTGCCCGCAGGTGCGGGCGCAGGCACCGGCGGAACACTTTCACCGGCCGCCCCGGCTTGCGCTGCCAGCCTGGCATCCGCATCGATCTCGGCATCCAGTGCCGCGACGTCGGTGGCGTTTTCCACGTGGCTCGGAAAGTACGCCCTGTCGCCCAGGTGGCGGCCGCCACGCACCATGGCCAGGTTGACGCAGGCCTTGCCGCCCTGCACTTTCACCGCCAGGATGTCGACGTCCTTGTCGCCGCCGATTTCCATGGACTGCTGGTGCAGCACCTTGGACAGTGCCGACATCTGGTTACGCAACTCTGCGGCCTGCTCAAACTCCAGCTTGTCGGCATGCACCAGCATTTTTCTCTCAAGCTCGGTCAGGATGTCCTGGGCCTGGCCTTGCAAAAAGCGCTCGGCATTGGCAGTGTCCAGCGCGTACTGCTCGGGCGACACATGACCCACACAGGGTGCGGAGCAGCGCTTGATCTGGTACAGCAGGCAGGGCCGTGTGCGATTGTTGAACACCGTGTCTTCGCAGGTCCGTAGCCTGAACACCTTTTGCAGCAGCAAGATGGTGTCTTTCACCGCCCAGGCGCTAGGATATGGGCCGAAGTAGCGGTGCTTCTTCTCGACCGCGCCGCGGTAGTAGGCAATGCGCGGGAAGACGGCGGCCGTGGGCGCAGCACCTTCTTCGGCTGGGCGCGCACCTGTCAGCTTGAGGTAGGGGTAGCTCTTGTCATCCCGGAACAGGATGTTGAATTTCGGGTTGAGCGTCTTGATCAGGTTGTTTTCGAGCAGCAGCGCTTCAGCTTCCGAGCGCACCACTGTGGTTTCCATGCGGGCGATCCTGGTCACCATATGGCCAATGCGCGTGCCGCCGTGGTTCTTCTGGAAGTAGTTGGAAACCCGTTTCTTCAGGTTGCGCGCCTTGCCGACATACAGTACACCGCCCTCCGCATCGAAGTAGCGGTACACGCCGGGCAAGGCGGGCAGCGCGGCGACTTCGCTGAGCAGTTGGGGGTCAAATTCGTGGGCTTTGGTCATGGGCTGAAATGGTGCAACTGGCCGTATTGTGGACAATCCTTTCATGAATCGCAGCCTGCAGTGGGACATTTTTTGCAAAGTCATCGACAACTTCGGGGACATTGGTGTGTGCTGGCGCCTGGCCGCTGACCTGGCCTCGCGCGGGCAAAAAGTGCGGCTCTGGGTGGACGATGCCTCAGCATTGACATGGATGGCCCCCGGGGGCTGTGAAGGCGTGCAGGTATTTCCGTGGCCCTCCGGTGAACAACCCCTGGACCTGGACACCGCAGGGCTCGCGGGGCAGCCCTGCGATGTGCTGGTTGAGGCCTTCGGCTGTGAAGTTGCTCCTGATTTCATAGCGACTTGCGCTCGCCAGCATTGGGCTGGAGGCCAAAAACCCGTATGGATCAATCTCGAATACCTGTCTGCCGAGGACTACGTGGAGCGCTCCCACGCCATGCCGTCGCCGGTACAAAGCGGTCCGGCCGCCGGCTGGACCAAGTGGTTTTTCTACCCGGGCTTCACGGCTGGTACCGGCGGGCTGCTGCGCGAGTCAGGCCTGCAGGACAGGCAAGCAGGCTTTGACCGCGCAGGCTGGTTGAAAACCTACGGAATCCACTGGGGCGGCGAAACCCTGGTGTCCCTGTTTTGCTATGAGCCCCCTGCGCTCGAAGGCCTGCTGGCGCAATTTTCAGAACATGGCTTGCAGGGCAAACCAGTGCATCTGCTGGTGGCTGCGGGGCGTGCCGCAAATGCCGTTCGCACCCTGCTTGACGATCAAAATCGGCTGCAGCCCAATAAGGACGGGCGCAAGCAGCTATCAATTTCATACCTCCCCCTGCTGACGCAAACCGGCTTTGACCACCTGCTCTGGGCCTCGGACCTGAATTTTGTGCGCGGGGAGGACTCGGTGGTGCGGGCGCTTTGGGCCGGCAAGCCTTTCGTCTGGCACATCTATCCGCAGCATGACGGCGCCCACCTGGCCAAACTGCAGGCCTTCCTGGACATGCTCCAGGCGCCCCCCTCCCTGCGGGCTTTTCACGCCGCCTGGAACGGCAAAACAGCGTCGCCACCCACCGTCGGCGGCCTGGCGTCCTTCCCCATTGACCTGCCGGCCTGGCAAGCAACAGCCCAAGCGACCCGTTCCCGCCTCATGGCCCAGGACGACCTGGGGACACGGCTGCTCGGTTTCGTGACAAAAAAACGTTAAAATCATAGGCTTTGCAGAACAGCCTGAAGGTCGACCAGACTTTGGCGTCCTGCACAACCCGCCGCGGAACCTGCACACCGGTGCAAGCGTTTAGCGGCCTACCTCAGTAAAACTGCTATGAAAATCGCTCAAGAAATCCGCGCCGGCAACGTCATCATGAACGGCAAAGACCCGATGGTGGTGCTCAAGACCGAATACAGCCGCGGCGGGCGCAATTCCGCCACCGTGCGCATGAAGCTCAAAAGCCTGGTCGCCAACTTCAACACCGAAGTCGTGTTCAAGGCCGACGACAAGATCGACCAGATCGTCCTCGACAAAAAGGACTGCACCTATTCCTACTTCGCAGACCCGCTGTATGTCTGCATGGACTCCGAATACAACCAGTACGAAGTCGAAGCGGAAAACATGGGCGATTCGCTCAATTACCTGCAGGACGGCATGGAACTGGAAGTCGTGTTCTACGACGGCAAGGCCATCTCGGTTGAACTGCCCACCAGCGTGCAGCGCGAAATCACCTGGACCGAACCCGCCGTCAAGGGCGACACCTCCGGCAAGGTTCTGAAGCCTGCCAAGATCGCCACCGGCTTTGAAATCGGCGTGCCCATCTTTGTGGCGCAAGGCGACGTGGTCGAAATCGACACCCGCACCGGCGAGTACCGCAAGCGCGTGTAATCCCGCTTCTGCCTCTTTCATCTCCCTCAAAAGGCTCCTTACGGAGCCTTTTTGCTTTGCGCGGCCTCCAGTCCCCGAAAAGCACCCTCTCCACCTGATCGTTCACAATAAGCTTATGGAACAAAAACAAGATTTATCCGTCAGCCGCCTGGCCAACGCCTGGGCTGAACTGCAGGCCCATGCACGGGAAGGCACACCGCTGGAGGCCGACGCCTCACGGCTGGCATTTGCCGACCCGGAGTTTTTGCTGCGGCGTGAAACACGCGGGATCCGCTTCCAGCTGGAACTGCTCAAGCCCGACCTGGAACAGCAGGCCCATGGCATTGAAAATACCGTGGTCGTTTTCGGCAGCGCCAGGTTTCGCAGCGAGGAAGATTCCGTCACCATGGTGGCCGAAGCCGAGGCAGGCGGGGATGCCGAAACCATAGACCGCGCGCGCAAACTGGCCCGCAATGCCCACTATTACGAAAAAGCCCGCGCCTTCGGCAAGCTCGTGGCGCAGTACAGCGAGACAAAACCGCCCGAGACCAAGCTCTTCATCTGCACCGGCGGCGGCCCGGGCATCATGCAGGCGGCCAACCGGGGTGCGCACGAGGCCGGCGGGCTCAGTGTGGGCTTGGCGATCGCCCTGCCCATGGAAGAAGCGGCCAACCCTTATGTGCCGCCTGAGCTGTCATTCAAATTCCACTACTTCGCGCTGCGCAAGATGCACTTCATGATGCGCGCCAAGGCGCTTGTGGTGTTTCCGGGTGGTTTCGGCACGCTCGACGAACTGTTTGAAGTCATCACGCTGGTACAGACCCGCAAGGCCAAACCGGTGCCCATCATTCTTTTTGGCAGCAGCTACTGGAAACGCCTGCTCAACACCGACATGCTGGTGGAAGAAGGCGTGATATCGCCCAACGACCTCAAGCTCTTTCAGTACGTGGACGACGCACAGGTCGCCTGGGACCTGATCAAGGACTTTTACCGTCTGTAGGCCCGGTTTCGGGATGGTGCCCGCCATGGGCAGACATGCTGTCCTTGAGCAGCCACGCCGCGCGTGAACCCGCGCCGACCATGGCCCCGGTGACCCAGAAGACCCCGCCGATTCCCATCAGCGCGCCGGCAGATCCAAACAACATGGGCATCACCACGCTGGACGCATTGATCGCCATCAAGCGCAGCCCCAGCGCTTCGCCGTGGCGCGCTTCCGGTGTGATCTGGTGCAGCATGCTCATCACCATGGGTTGCACCATGCCCAGCGCAAGGCCCAACAGGATGGAGCACAGGCCCATGCCGATCGCCGAATGCATCAAGGGGTAGATGCCGAACAGTGCGGCTGTCGCCAGCATGGAGACCGCCAGTACCTTCCACTCGCGCAGATGGGCCGCCACCAGCGGCATCACCATGCGGATCAGGGCCGCGGCTACCGCAAACGATCCCAGGATGGTGCCTATGACCGAAGCACTGATGCCGCGCTCAAAACCCAGCACCGGCACCACAAAAGTATGGACGTCCCAGCAGGACGACAAAAACCAGTTCACCAGCATGAGGCGGCGAAAGTCGGCCTGGCGCAGCAAATCCCAGGCCTTGGGCTGCACCCCGCCGCTGGCGGCGATCACCGGAGGGAGCTCCCGCGTCTTGCGCACCAGGAACCAGCAGGCCAGCGGCAGGATCGCCATCAACAAAAACGCCGCCCGGTAGCCGGAAGTACTGCCCGGCACGGCGCCCACATGGTCGATCAGCAGGCCGGCGGAAAAAGGCCCGATGAAATTGGACACCGCCGGACCGATGGCTAGCCAGCTGAACACCTGGCGCAACTCCAGTGCGCCGACCGCCGCACGRCCCACGTGGCGCTGCAGGGAAATAACTGCCGCGCCGGTGGCGCCGCCCGTGAGCAGCGCCGCCAGACACAGCACCGGGAACACCGGAAAGGCCACCGCAGCCCCGGCTCCCAGCACCGCAGCGAACACGCTATACCGTATCGGGCGCCTGAGACCATGCCGGTCGGCGAAACGGCCGGCCGGCAGCGCCAGGAAGACTTGCGTCAGAGCGAACAACGCAAGCAGCACTCCCACCGCCGCAGGGCTGTAGCCCTCGCGCAGCGCCAGCAGGGGCGCCGCCATGCGCGTGCCGGCCATGCAGGCGTGCAGGCAGATCTGCGCCACGATAAGGCGTGCAAGTTCAGGCGTCATGACGCACAGCTCATGCGGTGCGCATCAAATGTTGTCCAGGTCTTTGTCAAGCGGATCCAATGGAAGCAGGCGGGCAGAATCGATTTCCGGGAGCGCTTCGACATTGCGCAGGGCTTTGCCCATGACACGGCTGCGCTGCTCGGCGCTGCTCAGCGTGTTGAGCACGGTTTCGGTTTGCGACTTGACCTTGGCCAGCACGTCGCCGAACTTGCCGAACTCTGTCTTCACCGCACCCAGCACCTGCCAGACTTCGCTGGAACGTTTTTCCAGCGCCAACGTGCGAAAACCCATCTGCAGTGAATTGAGCATGGCCAGCAGCGTTGTCGGGCCGGCCAGCGTGACACGGTGGTCGCGCTGCAGGAATTCCATCAGGCCGGGCCGGCGCAGCACTTCGGCATAGAGGCCCTCGGTCGGCAAAAAAAGAATCGCAAAATCGGTGGTGTAAGGCGGGTCTATGTATTTCTCGGAGATCGACCTGGCCTCCAGCCGTATGCGCGTCTCCAGCGCCTTGCCGGCGATTTCAGCGCCCAGCACATCGGCGCGCTGTTGCGCGTCCAGCAGGCGCTCGTAGTCTTCGCTCGGGAATTTCGCGTCAATGGGCAGCCACAGAGGTTCACCCGAATCAGACCGACCTGGCAGCTTGATGGCGAAATCGACCGGGTTCTTGCCACCACGGCGGGTAATGACCTGGGCCGCATACTGGTCGACGGTGAACACCTGTTCCAGCAGCGCCGATAGTTGCGCTTCGCCAAAAATGCCGCGCGTTTTCACATTGGTGAGCAAATGCTTGAGGTCGCCCACGCCCTGCGCCAGCGTCTGCATTTCGCCCAGGCCCTTGTGCACCTGTTCGAGCCGGTCGGCTACCTGCTTGAAACTTTCGCCCAGGCGCGTCTCCAGCGTCGTCTGCAGTTTCTCGTCGACCGTCTTGCGCATCTCGTCGAGCTTGGCCGAATTGGTTTGCTGCAGTTGCGCCAGCTGTTTTTCCAGGGTCTCGCGCACTTCACCCATGCGCCTGGCGTTCGACTCGCTGACGGACTGCAGCTGAGTGGTCAGGGTATCCGACAGCGTTTTTTGCAGCAGGGTGAGTTGCTGCGAAAACGCGTCAATTTGCGTGTTCTGCGTGCGGATCGCTTCGGCGCTTTGCTGCACCAGCGTTTGCTGGAAGGTGGCGAAAGTAGTCGCCAATTCCTGCCGGCTACTGCGCGAGTTGTCGCCGATCTCGCGCCGCAATTCACGCTCAAGTTTGTCGTGGCCTGCCGCGATGTTTGCCAGCAGCTCGATGCGGCCCGTATCCGCTGGTTCGGCGGGCTTGCGCAACAGCAGCCAGACCAGCAACAGCAGGTTGGCCACCAACAAGGCAATCATCAGCCAGGATTCCATCATCTGTTCATTGTCCGCTTGCTGCCTTCTTCTTGCTTATTTGCCGGCCAGTACCACGGGGTTGAGCGGGGTCAGCGGCTTCTTGCCGCCGAAATATGCGATCAGGTTGTCGGCAGCCAGCCCGGCCATGGCAAGGCGTGTGGGAATGGTGGCGCTGGCGATATGCGGCGTCAACACCACATTGGGTACGGTCAACAAATCAGGATGCACCTTGGGCTCGCCCTCGAACACGTCCAGGCCTGCGGCTGCGATATGCTTGYTCTTCAAGGCSGCAGCGAGTGCGGCATCGTCGACGATACCGCCGCGYGCGATGTTGATCAGGTTGGCGGTGGGCTTCATCAACGCCAGTTCTGCTGCGCCAATGGTGTGGTGGGATGAAGGCGAATACGGCAGTACCAGCACCAGGTGATCTGCCGTCTTGAGCAGTTCTTCCTTGCCGACGTAGCTGGCTTTGCATTCTGCTTCCAGCGTTGCATCCAGGCGCGAGCGGTTGTGGTAAATCACCTTCATGCCAAATCCATGGGCACCGCGTTTGGCAATGCCCTGCCCTATGCGCCCCATGCCCAGGATGCCCAGCGTGGCGCCGTGGATGTCGGAGCCCGCAAACATGTCGTAGCTCCATTTGGTCCATTTGCCGGCGCGCAGGTAATGCTCGCTTTCGGTCACGCGGCGTGCCGTGGCCATCAGCAGGGCAAAACCGAAATCAGCGGTGGTTTCAGTCAGCACGTCGGGCGCGTTCGTGGCCAGCACGCCGGCAGCGGTCATGGCGTCGATGTCGAAGTTGTTGTAGCCCACCGCCATGTTGGCGCAAATTTTTAGACCCGGGCAGGCGGCCAGCACCTCCGCGTCGATTTTGTCGCCGCCGGTGGTGAAGGCGCCGTCCTTTCCCTTGAGGCGCTCGGTGAGCTGGGTCTTGGACCAGGTCTCGTCGGCCTGGTTGGATTCAACCTCGAAATACTGTTCCAGGCGGGCGATGACTTCGGGGAATACGGCGCGAGCGACGAGAATTTTGGGTTTGGTCATGGTGTTTTCACAAGTGATGCGGGAGCAGGTACTTCCGTCCCGGTGGGGGAATGCATTGCGGACGCCGGCGGTGCGGTCGCTGCAATCTTTCGGGCACGGGGAGCGTCAGGATGCCAGCCAAGCACGGCCAGCAAAACGAAAAATCCGGCCACATAGCCCAGCGCCACATGCCAGCCGCCCTTGATCCAGGCGCCAACCGACTTGGCCTCGGGGTACATATTCGACAGGGCCACACCAGCGGAGGAGCCAAACCACAGCATGCTGCCGCCAAAGCCGACGGCGTATGCCAGAAAGCCCCAGTCGTAGCCGCCCTGGTGCAGGGCCAGCGCCGTGAGCGGAATGTTGTCAAACACCGCACTCACAAAACCCAGGCCGAAAGCAGTTTGCCAGCTGGCGGCCGGCAAATGCTGCACCGGCATCATGGAAGCGCAAAGCACCAGCGACAGCAGAAACACACTACCGCGTGCGGCGTCAGGCAACAAGCGCCAGTCGGGCCGGCGCCAGGGCGTGGTCACCGCGATGGCCACCCATACCGAGATACCGATCACCGGCAGTTGCTCCAGCACCGCCGGATCGCGCAGGTTGAAATACACATTGGCAGCTACTGCCGACAGCAGAATGATGGCGACGATGCCCAGCCGGGCCCAATGCAGATGCGCGCCCGGAGTGGCGTCCTTCATGATGGGCTGCAGCGCGTGCTGCTGGCGCGCAGCGATCACGCCGAAGATGGCCAGCGCCACCAATGCACCGACATAGGACTCGAA
>NZ_JBFUAZ010000138.1:0-8229 GCF_056406035.1 Polaromonas sp. P1_E1_2
GTCTTTCCCTTTTGCTGTTGGCTTTGTCCAGTGCAAGTTTTGCGCAGGAGCGCTTCAGCGTGTCCGCAGACAACCAGGAAGTCACCGATAGCCGCACCGGCCTGGTCTGGCGGCGCTGCGCGGAAGGCATGGTCTGGAAGGGCAAGACCTGCACCGGGCAACCGGCTTTCCTGAACCATCCCGATGCGGCCGCGCGTGCCAAGGCGGCTTCCGCGCCGGAGGCCGAATGGCGCTTGCCGATTCTCAAAGAACTCTCCAGCATCGTCTCTGCACGAGAGGCTGACGTGGACAAGGCGGCGATAGATCCTAGTGCTTTTCCGGGCACGCCCGTGGCGCGCTTCTGGACATCGAGCAGCACCGGCCCGGGCTATTTCACCTTTGTGGGTTTCAGCGACGGCAGCGCCGGTGAAGCCCCGCGCGCCACGGCGGCCGTCGTGCGCCTGGTGCGCAATGCGAAGTAAGCGGCACCCAACGCCGGCGGCAGCCGGCGCATCGGGCCTCAGTCTTTGGCCACCTGCAGCACCAGTTTGCCGAAGTTCTCGCCGTTGAAAAGCTTGAGCAGTGTTTCCGGGAAAGTGTCCAGTCCCTCGACGATGTCTTCCTTGCTTTTCATGGTGCCGGCCTTGAGGTAACCCGCCATCTCAGCCACACCGACGTGGTAGCGGTCGGCGTAATCGAATACCACGATGCCTTCCATGCGGGCGCGATTGACCAGCAGCGATAAATAATTGGCGGGGCCCTTCACGGGCGTGGTGTTGTTGTACTGGCTGATGGCGCCGCAGATGATGATGCGGGCGCCGCGCGCCAGCCGCGCCAGCACCATGTCCAGGATCTCGCCGCCCACGTTGTCGAAGTAGATGTCGATGCCCTTGGGGCAATGTTCCTTCAATCCGGCACGCACGTCGCCGTTCTTGTAGTCGATGCAGGCGTCAAAGCCCAGTTCCTTGACCACCCAGTCGCACTTGGCCTTGCCCCCGGCAATGCCCACAACCCGGCAACCCTTGAGCTTGGCAATCTGGCCCACTGTCTGGCCCACGGCGCCGGCCGCGCCGGAAACCACGACGGTTTCGCCGGCCTTGGGCAGGCCGACTTCCAGCAGGCCGAAGTAACCCGTCATGCCGGGCAGGCCCAGCACATTGAGCCAGGATGTCAGGCCCAGGCGCGGGTCGATCTTGAACATGCCGCTGCGCTTGACCTGGTCGGCCGGGATCAGGCAGTACTCCTGCACGTCGAGAGCGGCGTTCACGTAGTCCCCCACGGCAAAGGCCGGGTTTTGTGAGGCGATCACTTTGCCTACACCGCCGGCGCGCATCACGGCGCCGATTTCCACCGGCGGGATGTAGCTCTTGGCGTCGTTCATCCAGCCGCGCATGGCCGGGTCCAGCGACAGGTACAGGGTTTTGACGAGTACGCCGCCCGGGCCGGGTTCGGCGACCGGCTCGGTGGTGAAGCTCCAGTTGTCACGGGTGGGCAGGCCGACGGGACGGCTTGCCAGGCGAATCTGGTGGTTGGCTAGGGTGGCGATGGCGCTCATGGGTGTCTCCGGGAGTGGCGAATGCAAAAAGGCAATGGTAGTGGCGGACTGCCCGCGCGTCAGTCGCCCACGCGATTGCCCTGCCACTGATGGTCGCTTAACCAGCTCAGCTTGAAGCCACACGAAGTGCGCTACGGCGGGGATGTATCTAACCCAGCCGGGGCCGCGGAACCGGCTTTGCCGGGCCGCAGGCGCAGCGCCCCCTCGGGGGGCAGGGGGTGACACGAAGTGCGCGACCGTGGGGGCCATCGTTTATGCTTTAGAGATGAAACTCCACAACTATTTCCGCTCTTCTTCGTCGTTTCGTGTACGTATTGCGATGGAGATCAAGGGTCTGAGCTACGACTACATTCCCGTGCACATCGCCAAAGGCGAGCACAAGCAGCCGTCTTACGCCGCCCTGGCCGCCGACACCCTGGTGCCGCTGCTCGAAGTCGACGGTGAAAAACTTTCGCAGTCCATGGCCATCATCGAATACCTCGATGAAAAACACCCCACACCGGCCCTGTTGCCCGCCGACGCGCTGGGCCGCGCCAAGGTGCGCGCGCTGGCCCAGTCCATCGCCTGCGAAATCCACCCCATCAACAACCTGCGCGTCCTGAAATACCTGGTCAAGGAACTCAAGCTCGACGAAGCTGCAAAGAACGCCTGGTATGTGCACTGGTGCCGCGAAGGCCTGGAGGCCTTTGAACGCCAGCTGGCGCAATTGCCGGCATCGACCTATTGCTATGGCGATACACCAACACTGGCTGATTGCTGCCTGGTGCCGCAGATATTCAATGCCAAACGCTTTAACGTGAGTTTTGACAGACTGCCCCGCACCATGGCCGCGTTCGACGCCTGTATGGCGCTGCCGGCCTTCCAGAAGGCCCAGCCTTCGGCCTGCCCCGACAACGAAGCCTGAGAATGTGGCCCCCACGCTCCCCACTTCGTGTGGTTCGCTGCCCCTCGAGGGGGCCAATTTTCCTAGRGGCGGCCCGTCGGAAAATGACCGGTTCCTGCTTTGCATACTGATTGGCTGATTCCCGACTGGCCGGCGCCTGCCGGCGTGCAGGCGGTGTTCACCACACGTGCCGGCGGCGTCTCGTCTGTGCCGTATGACAGCCTGAACCTGGGTGACCATGTCGGCGACCAGCCCGCCAATGTTGCGGCGAACCGTGACGTGCTGCGGCGGGCAATGGGCAGTCACCCGGTGTTCCTTCAGCAGGTGCATGGCAGCGAAGTGTTGGTGTTGAGCGCCGATGCCGCCGACGGCCAGACAGCCGATGCCTGCGTGACGGATCAGGCGGGACTTGCCTGCACCATCATGGTGGCCGATTGCCTGCCGGTGCTGCTGGCCAGCGAAGACGGCGCTGTGGTGGCCGCAGCGCATGCGGGCTGGCGTGGGCTGGCAGGAAGTCCGACGAGTCCGCACGGTGTACTTGAGGCAGTTTATGAGTCATTTCGGGCTCTGGCCCAACAAAAACAAGCGCAAGCAGCTATCAAAACAATAGCATGGCTCGGTCCGTGCATCGGGCCTGCAGCGTTCGAAGTCGGCGCTGAAGTCAAGGCCGCGTTCGAAACCGTTCAGCCTGACGCCGGCTGCTGCTTTACGCCGTGCGGCAGCGATAAATACCTTGCCGACTTGCCGGCGCTGGCGCGGTTGCGCCTCAAGGCGATGGGGATTACACAGGTGTACGGCAACGACGGCAGCGATGCATGGTGCACCGTGGGCAATCCGTCAAGGTTCTTTTCCCACCGGCGGGATGCCGGCGTCACTGGTAATGGGTTTGGCACCACCGGGCGCATGGCCGCCTGTATCTGGCGCGTGTGACGGTGAGGATTTGTCTGGGGCTGCGTCCACGCCTGCAGTTTGCTGCAGGCGCTCTGCTGCAGCGCGTTTCTTGATCGCCTTGCTGCGGGCAGGTGCACCCATCAGGTAAACCACCAATGCCACAGGACCCAGTCCATAGAGTACAAAGGTGACCAGTGCCCCCAGAAGTGTGCCGTTGCTGTTGGTGGCTTCGGCAACACTCATCATGAGCACAACGTAAACCCAGGCGATGACAATCAAATACATAAATACGTAGAACTCCGCGGCCCTGGTGAGCAATTTGTAATGCAAATCCTACGATACTGTTGGTGTGCTCAAAAGAGTCACCAGGACTCAACATGGATCGGGGAGACAAGATGAATTTTGACGCAAAGCAGGCCGAAACGGCCCGGCAGATGCAAGAGACCTTTGCGGCAGGCCTGCAGCAGGCCATGAGTGTCATGGCAAACGCCGGATCAGGCGCCGGCTTCAATACTGGTGCAAACAACGGATTCGCACCAATGAGTGCATTCAGCCTAGGCCAAACCCCAGCGGCACTCCAGTTCGATCCGGCCAGGCTCCAGGAATTGCAGCAGCGCTATATCGCGGACGCCTCAGCCCTGTGGAACCAGGGGTTGCAGGAGGGCGCCGATACGCTGGTGTCGTCTGACCGCAGGTTTTCAAGCGCGGCCTGGAAGACCAACCCCGTCTCGAAATTTTCGGCTTCCACCTATCTGCTGAACGCCCGCACCCTCATGGCCCTGGCCGACGCCGTCGAAGGCGACGCAAAGACCCGCGCACGCGTGCGCTTCGCGGTCGAGCAATGGATGGCGGCCACGGCGCCTAGCAATTTCCTGGCGCTCAATGCCGAAGCGCAGCAAAAAGCCATCGAGAGCCAGGGCGAAAGCATCGCCCAGGGTCTCACCAACCTGCTGCATGATCTGAAGCAGGGCCACGTGTCCATGACCGACGAGCGTGTGTTCGAGGTCGGTAAAAACGTCGCCACCACCGAAGGCGCGGTGGTGTTTGAAAATGAATTCTTTCAACTGCTGGAATACAAGCCCCTGACAGCAAAGGTGTACGAAAAGCCTTTCCTGCTGATCCCGCCATGCATCAACAAGTTCTACATCCTTGACCTGCAACCCGAAAACTCGCTGATCCGCTATGCCGTCAGCCAGGGGCACCGTACCTTTGTGGTGAGCTGGCGCAACCCCGATGAGTCGATGGCAAAAAAAACGTGGGACGACTACATCGAGCACGCCGCCATCAAGGCCATTGACGTGGTGCAGGAGATCACCGGCGCAAAGACCCTGAACGCACTGGGTTTTTGCGTGGGCGGCACCATCCTCGGAACAGCGCTGTCCGTGCTGGCCGCACAGGGTAAAAAGCCGGTGGCCAGTGCAACGCTACTCACCTCGTTTCTTGATTTCACCGACACCGGCATCCTTGATATCTTCATCGACGAAACCTCGGTCAAGTACCGCGAGGCCGAGATGGGGCAGGGCGGCTTGCTCAAGGGTCAGGACCTGGCTTCCACTTTCAGCTTCCTGCGTCCGAATGACCTGGTCTGGAATTACGTGGTCGGCAATTACCTGAAGGGCGAAACACCGCCTCCGTTTGACCTGCTGTACTGGAACAGCGACTCCACCAACCTGCCGGGGCCGTTTTATGCCTGGTACCTGCGCAATACCTATTTCGAGAACAATCTCATCAAGCCGGGCAAGACCGTGGTGTGCGGCCAGAAAGTAGACTTGCGCAAGGTCGACATTCCTGTGTACATCTACGGCTCGCGTGAAGACCACATCGTGCCGATTGGCGGCGCTYATGCCTCCACACAGCATTTGCCTGGAAAAAAACGTTTTGTCATGGGTGCTTCCGGTCATATTGCGGGTGTGATCAATCCGCCGGCCAAGAAAAAACGAAGCTACTGGACCCGCGACAAACTGCCTCAGGGAAAATTTCCCGAGACGCAAGCCGGCTGGCTCGAGGGCGCGACAGAACACCCCGGCAGCTGGTGGACCGACTGGTCCGGATGGCTCCAGGGCCATGCTGGCAAGCAAATTGCTGCACCGAAAACCTATGGCAGCCGCAAGTACAAAGTCATTGAGGCTGCGCCGGGCCGCTATGTCAAGGCAAAAGCCTGACACAGCAACCCGCGCCTCGCCAAACCGCATTCATAAACGCATCCTAAAACTTCAAAAGGGACACATCATGGAAGACATCGTTATCGTTGCTGCCGGCCGCACCGGCGTCGGTAAATTCGGCGGCTCGCTCGCCAAAATACCCGCAACCGAACTCGGCGCAGCCGTCATCAAGGGTGTGCTGGAGCGTTCCGGCCTCAATGCCGACCAGCTCGGCGAGGTCATCATGGGTCAGGTATTGACGGCCGGCGTCGGCCAGAACCCGGCGCGCCAGTCGGTCATCAAGGCAGGTTTTCCCAACGGCATTCCGGGCCTGACCATCAATGCGGTTTGCGGCTCCGGCCTCAAAGCCGTCATGCTGGCGGCGCAGGCTGTGGCCACGGGTGACAGCGAAATCGTCATTGCCGGCGGCCAGGAAAACATGAGCGCCGCGCCTCACGTACTCAATGGTTCGCGCGACGGCCAGCGCATGGGCGACTGGAAGATGATCGACTCCATGATCGTCGAYGGCCTGTGGGACGTCTACAACCAGTACCACATGGGCATTACCGCCGAAAACGTGGCAAAGAAATACGAGATTAGCCGCGAGGCGCAGGACGCCTTGGCCCTGGGCAGCCAGACCAAGGCTGCGGCCGCGCAGGACGCCGGCAAGTTCAAGGATGAAATCATCCCCATCACCATTCCCCAGAAAAAAGGTGATCCGGTGGTGTTTGCTGCGGACGAATTCATCAACCGCAAGACCAGCGCCGAAGGCCTGGCGGGCCTGCGCCCGGCGTTTGACAAGGCCGGTGGTGTGACGGCCGGCAATGCCTCGGGCCTGAACGACGGCGCTGCCGCGGTGATGGTCATGACGGCCAAAAAGGCCGCCGCCCTGGGTCTCAAGCCATTGGCGCGCATCGCCAGCTACGCAACCACCGGCCTCGACCCGGCCTACATGGGCATGGGCCCGGTCCCCGCATCGACCAAGGCGCTGCAGCGCGCAGGCTGGAAGGCCCAGGACCTCGACCTGCTCGAAATCAACGAAGCCTTTGCTGCCCAGGCCTGCGCGGTGAACAAAGAGATGGGCTGGGACACCAGCAAGGTCAACGTCAACGGCGGCGCCATCGCGATCGGCCACCCGATTGGCGCGTCCGGCTGCCGCATCCTGGTGACGCTGTTGCACGAAATGGCGCGGCGCGATGCGAAAAAAGGCATTGCCAGCCTCTGCATCGGCGGCGGCATGGGGGTTGCCCTCACACTGGAACGCTGAATGTAAGGTAAAAGAGGCTGAGACTGGCTTGCACCGTGCGCAAGCAGCTATTAAATCGATAGCGAATCACGGTGGGCCGTTCGGCAGGGAAGTCATCAGGTAAACGGTTTCACATAATTCACAAAATCAAGGAGAGCGAAATGGCAAAGAAAGTAGCGTATGTCACGGGCGGTATGGGCGGCATTGGAACTGCCATCTGCCAACGGCTGGACAAGGATGGGTTCACGGTGATCGCCGGATGCGGCCCCACGCGCGACTTCACCAAATGGCTCGACGAGCAAAAAGCCCTGGGCCATACTTTTTATGCGTCGGTAGGCAACGTCGGTGACTGGGATTCCACCGTCACGGCCTTTGACAAGGTCAAGGCCGAGCATGGCCCCGTGGCTGTGCTGGTCAACAACGCCGGCATCACGCGCGACGGCCAGTTCCGCAAGATGAGCAAGGCCGATTGGGATGCCGTGATCTCCACCAACCTCAACAGCATGTTCAACGTGACCAAACAGGTCATCGAGGGCATGATTGAAGCGGGTTTCGGGCGCATTATCAACATCTCGTCGGTCAACGGCCAGAAGGGCCAGTTCGGCCAGGTGAACTATTCCACAGCCAAGGCCGGCCTGCACGGTTTCACGATGGCGCTGGCGCAAGAGGTGGCGGCCAAGGGCGTGACGGTCAACACGGTAAGCCCCGGCTATATCGGCACCGACATGGTCAAAGCCATACGCCCTGACGTGCTGGAGAAAATCGTCGCAGGCGTGCCCGCCAAACGGCTCGGCCAGCCCGAGGAGATCGCCTCCATCATTTCGTGGATCGCGTCCGATGAAGGCGGCTATGCGACCGGCGCCGACTTCTCGCTCAATGGCGGCCTGCACATGGGTTGATTGCCCTCACCGGCCCGTGGCTGAAAACCCGCTACGGCGGGTTTTTTTGTGCCCGGCTGTTTGTCGCAAACAACCTGCAAAGCCGTCAAACGCGTGGGGACTTCGCAATGGGTCACTTCAATCGTCTGTAGTAAATTAAACAGACACGTTCGAYGGGACAGCCCGCACACCGGGCTGTGTCGCAGGCCTTCCCTGGAGTCCGAACGACTCTTAACCGCTTTTCGCTTTCGAGAAGGAATCCTCCTGCATGCCCCATAGCGTTTCATTGATCAGCACGATTGCCGCCGGCCTGGGCCTGGCCCTGATTTTTGGTTTTCTTGCCGTGCGGCTGCGCTTGCCCGCGCTGGTGGGCTACCTGCTCGCGGGTGTGATCATCGGGCCGTTCACGCCCGGCTTTGTGGCGGATGCGGAGATCGCGAGCCAGCTCGCTGAAATCGGGGTGATGCTGCTGATGTTCGGCGTCGGACTTCATTTCTCGCTGGACGACCTGCTGGCGGTGCGCAAGATCGCGGTGCCTGGCGCCATCGTGCAGATGACGGTCGCCACCGCGCTCGGCATGGGCCTCGCGCACTGGTGGGGCTGGAACCTCGGCGGAGCGCTGGTGTTTGGCCTGTCGCTGTCGGTCGCCAGTACCG
>NZ_JBFUAZ010000139.1:0-8212 GCF_056406035.1 Polaromonas sp. P1_E1_2
CCCTTGGTTTGCAAAAACTCGGCGCGCTGAAAGCCTTCAGGCAGCGTGACGCGCACGGTGGACTCAATGACGCGCGGGCCGGCAAAGCCGATCAGGGCCTTGGGCTCGGCGATCACGATGTCGCCCACGAAGGCAAAGCCGGCGCTCACACCGCCCATGGTCGGGTCGGTCAACACGCTGATGTAGGGCAGGCCTTTTTTGGCCAGGCGGGTCAGCGATGCATTGGTTTTGGCCATTTGCATCAGGCTTAGCAGGCCTTCCTGCATGCGTGCGCCGCCGGTGGCGGTAAAGCAGATGAAAGGCACTTTTTGCTCGATAGCGGCGTGCACGCCGCGCACAAAGCGCTCGCCCACCACGCTGCCCATGCTGCCGCCCATGAAATCAAACTCAAAGCAGGCGACCACCACGCCGATGCTGTGAACGGCGCCGCCCATCACCACCAGGGCGTCGGTTTCCTGGGTGTTTTCCAGGGCTTCTTTCAGGCGTTCGGGGTATTTGCGGCTGTCCTTGAACTTGAGGGCGTCGACGGGCAGCACTTCCTGGCCCAGTTCATAACGGCCTTCCGGGTCCAGAAAGGCGTCCAGCCGGGCGCGCGCGCCTATGCGGTGGTGGTGACTGCACTGCGGGCAGACGTTCTGGTTTTTTTCCAGGTCGGTTTTGTAGAGCACGGCTTCGCAACTCGGGCACTTGATCCACAGGCCCTCGGGCACACTTCGACGCTCGGTCGGATCGGTGGGGCTGATTTTTGGGGGAAGAAGTTTTTCTAACCAAGACATTGGGTAAGTCCTTAGGGTGTCGAGCGGGATCCAGACGCATTTGCCGGGCGAAAAGCGCAATTATGCGCCGGGTTTCGCCCATTAAAAGTCAGTCCAAAGCAGTACGGATTTCCTTCAAAAAGTCCCTGGCAACGATTGCCACCTTGTCACGCGGCTGGTTTTCAATCAGCTGGATGATCTTGCTGCCGATCACCACCGCGTCGGCCACCTTGCCGATGGCCTTGGCCGTGGCGGCGTCGCGAATGCCGAAGCCCACGCCCACGGGTACGTTCACATGCTTGCGGATGCGCGGCAGCATGGCCTCCACGGCGTCCACGTCCAGCGTGCCGGCGCCCGTCACGCCCTTGAGCGAGACATAGTAGACATAGCCGCTGGCGACTTGCGCCACCTGGGCCATGCGGGCGTCCGTGCTGGTGGGGGCCAGCAAAAAGATCAGGTCCATGCCGTGGGCGCGCAGCCGGGCGGCAAATTCCACGCATTCTTCGGGTGGGTAATCGACGATGAGTACGCCGTCCACGCCGGCCGCGGCAGCGTCGCGGATGAAGGCGCTTTCGGTTTTGCTGCCGCCGTGTTTGATGTCGTAGCGTTCGACCGGGTTGGCGTAGCCCATCAGAACGACGGGGGTGGCGCTGTCTTTGGTGCGGAACTGGCGCACCATCTCCAGCACCTGCGCCAGGCCGATGCCCAGGGACAAGGCTTTTTCACCCGCCTTCTGGATGACMGGGCCGTCGGCGCTGGGGTCGGAAAASGGCACGCCCAGCTCGATCACGTTGGCGCCGCCGGCCACCATGCTGTGCATCAGCTCGGGGGTAACGTCGGCAAAGGGAAAGCCCGCCGTGACGTAAGGGATCAAGGCCTTGCGGCCCTGGCTTTTCAGTGTGGAGAAGGTGGTGGCAATGCGGCTCATGATTGCACCCCGCTGCCCTTGGCGCCGCTGGCATCGAACGAAGCCGCGGTTGTCGCACCACCCTTGACAGAGAAGCCCCGCATCGAAGGCCGGTCGTAAAACTCCGCGCCCGAAAGGTCGGCTACCGTGCCGATGTCCTTGTCGCCCCGGCCTGAGAGATTGACGAGCAGGCTCTGGTCTGGGCGCATGGTGCGAGCCATCTTCATTGCGCAGGCCACGGCATGGCTGGATTCAAGCGCCGGAATGATGCCCTCGGTGCGACACAGGTAGTGAAAAGCTTCCAGCGCCTCGGTGTCGGTGATGCCGACGTATTCGGCACGGCCGATGTCTTTGAGGAATGCGTGCTCGGGGCCGACGCCGGGGTAGTCGAGGCCCGCGCTGATGCTGTGCGTTTCGGTCACCTGGCCGTCGTCGTTTTGCAGCACATAGGTGCGGTTGCCGTGCAGCACGCCGGGCAGGCCACGCTGCAGCGACGCGGAGTGCTTGCCGCTGTCCAGGCCTTCACCTGCGGCCTCGACGCCGATCAAGCGGGTTTTGGCGTGCTGGATATAGGGATGGAAGATGCCCATGGCGTTGCTGCCGCCGCCCACGCAGGCGATCACTGCGTCGGGTTGCTTCGTGCCGATGAACTCCGGCATCTGCTGCAGGCATTCGGTGCCGATCACGCTCTGGAAGTCGCGGACCATCATGGGGTAGGGGTGGGGGCCTGCCACGGTGCCAATGATGTAGAAGGTGTTGTCCACGTTGGCGACCCAGTCGCGCATGGCTTCGTTGAGCGCGTCTTTCAGCGTCTTGCTGCCGCTTTCGACCGGCACCACGGTGGCGCCCAGGAGGTTCATGCGGTAGACATTAGGGCTTTGGCGCTTGACATCTTCGCTGCCCATGTAGACCACGCATTCCAGGCCGTAGCGGGCGCAGATGGTGGCCGTGGCCACGCCGTGCTGACCGGCGCCGGTTTCAGCAATCACGCGCGGCTTGCCCATGCGGCGCGCCAGCATGGCCTGGCCTATGGTGTTGTTGATCTTGTGCGCGCCGGTGTGGTTCAGGTCTTCGCGCTTGAGGTAAATCTGCGCGCCGCCTTGTTCACGGCTCATGCGTGCGGCGTGGTAAATCGGAGAGGGGCGGCCTACGAAATGCGCCAGCTCGGAATGGAATTCGGCGAGGAACTCCGGGTCGTGCTGGTATTTGGCGTAGGCGTCTTTGAGCTCATTGATGGCGTGCGTCAGGGTTTCTGAAACAAAACTGCCGCCGTAAATTCCGAAATGGCCTGAAACGTCAGGCTGGTGGTACTCGTACATGGTTAAGACTCTTTGCAAGTAGTTCGTCGGCGGCGCGAACGGCCGCTACAAACTGGTTGATCTTGTCGGCGCTTTTGATTCCCTTGGAAATCTCGACGCCCGAACTGACATCAACGGCCAGCGTTGTGCAACGCGGCCTGACTTGCAAAATGCCATCGATCACGTTTGCAGGCGTCAATCCACCAGACAAAACGAGGTGAGCGCTGACGTTTGGAGGAAGAAGTGACCAATTGAATGTTTTCCCGCCGCCACCATAACCTTCGACATGAGCGTCGAGCAGGATGGCTTGTGCGGCCTTGAAGTCTTGTGCGTATTTTACGAGATCAAAGCCGCCGGAGGTTCCAGGCGTGCTTTCAGTGGTTTTTTCACCAAGTGGAATGCGTGCGGCGCGCATGAACGGGCGCCCGGCCTCCAGGCAGATCTCGGGTGTTTCGTCACCATGAAATTGTAGTAAAGCCATTGGTAGGCCTGCGCAAGCAGCTATGATTTTTGTAGCGGGGGCATTGACGAAAAGCAGCACCGGCGTCACGAAAGGAGGCAGGCGGCGAGCCAGTTCGGCGGCGCGTTCGGCTGTCACATGGCGCGGGCTGGCTTCGTACATCACAAACCCGATTGCATCGGCTCCGGCAGCCACGGCCGCGTCCACGTCTTCCTCGCGGGTGAGGCCGCAGATCTTGATTCGGGTGCGGGTGGCGGGCGTCATGGAAGCCAATCATAGGCCGCTGTGCGACTTGGGAGGCCATAGTGGTCTYCATAGACCGGTCCCAAGAAGTACAACCCATCGGGTGAAAAAGTGGGCGCGGCTGCGTCGCGGCTGCGCGCATCCCTTACCTCGGCCAGCCAGCCTGGCGGGTAGTTGCCCTGGCCGACAGCCACCAGGCAGCCCATGATGTTGCGAATCATGTGGTGCAAAAAGGCGTTGGCCTCGAACTCGAAGCGCCAGTATTTGGAGCCCGTACCGGCACGCTCGGAGATGTCGATCCGGCTGATCGTTTTGACGGGGGACTTGGCCTGGCACTGCGCGGCCCGGAAAGAGCTGAAATCGTGCTCGCCAATGAGGTGCGTGACAGCCTGTCGCATCGCAGTGCCATCCAGTGGCCGGTACACCCAGCCGACACGCCCGGCTTCCACGCTGGGCCGCACTGGTGATTCCAGCACGACGTAGGCGTACCTGCGTGCGATGGCGCTACCGCGACAATGGAATTCGTCGGGGACCTCGCGTGCCCATTGCACCGCGATGTCACCGGGTAAAAAGGTGTTGGTGCCGCGCACCCATGAGGCAATGTCGCGCTGCAGCGGCGTGTCAAAGTGCACGACCTGCATCAGCGCATGCACGCCAGCGTCGGTGCGCCCGCAGCAGAGGGTACGAATCGGCTGGGCGGCAAACTTGGCCAAGGCCAGCTCCAGCTTGTCTTGCACGGTATTGCCCGAGAGCTGGCTTTGCCAGCCCTCGTAGGCACTTCCGCTGTAGCTGATGCCGAGGGCAATCCTCACGGTTGAACCCCGGCCGGTGCGCAGTGAACGCGGTGCGTTCAGGCTGCGCTCACGCCAAGGCGTTCAGGAACGCCTGCGCCTTGACTTTCAACGGGCCACTGGCTTCTGCCAGCACTTCTTCGGCCAGCGAGCGGGCACCGTCGGTGTCACCCAGCGAGCGGAACTCTTCGGCCAGCATGAACTTGGTTTCAAGCGGGTCATCCGACGAAGAAGATACTTCAAACTCAGGAGCGGGACTCTCCGTTGTTGGGCCATTCAGGTCAAGTGAAAGCGAGCCCAGGTCGAATTCCAGCATGCCGCTGTCGGCTACTGCCGGGGCCGGAGCGGCCTTGACCGGCGGAACCGGTTTGGCTGGCGGGACGAACGGCTCGGGTTCAAAGTTCAGGCCTTCGGACAGAAAGGAAATCTCGGGTGCCGCTTCGGCGGGTTTGGCCGCAGCAGGTGCCGGTGGCTTGGCCGCAGGCATGGCAACCGTTGCGCTGCTGAAATCCATGTTCAGGGCGGCGGGTTCCGGTTTCCTGACGACGGGCGGGGCAACTGGTTTTGGTGCAACGGGTGCCGATATTGCCGCAGGGGTCGTGGCTGTATCAGGCTCATCACCGAGTGAGAAATCCAGGTCAAGATCAACGTCCACGGCCGGTGTTGGCGCAGGGACATTGACCGGTTGAGCCACCATGGCCACGGTACCGCCCGGGCTGAACGCCGAGGTCCCGGCGGCGGAGGCTGTGCCGGCGGGCTGTCCGCCAGGCTGGTACATCGGGTTCGAAGGGTCGAGCTCGCGGCCCATCTCGGTGATGTACGCCCATTCCGGGCCATTGCCGTGGGTCAGATTGAAGGCTTCGATGGCGACAGTTTCAAATGCCTTGCTGTCGCGGCGTTTTGCATAGATTTCCATCAGCTTGGCGTGAATTGCCACGCGCATGGGGCTGGTGCGCATCGCCTCCTTGAGGATTTCTTCAGCTTGCAGGTCGCGTCCATATGCCAGGTACACATCGGCTTCGGCTACGGGGTCTACGTCGCCAGCGGCGTCCAATTGACTGGGCGAATACACCAGGGACGAGCCCGTGGCGTTGCCTTCATTCGTGTCAATTCTTTGGCCGCCGCTGGCGCCGAAAAAAGAATCGGGCTGCAACCTGCTTTCAAGGAAAGAGCTGTCAACCTGGGCCCCACCGGCGCGCTGGCGGTACCGGTAAAAACCGAATCCGGCGAGCAACGCGACCAGAAGGCCTACGCCCGGCAATACCAGGGGGTTTTCCAGCAGTTCGTCGAGCAGGCTGGGTTCAGGTGGCGGCGGAGGCRGCGCAACAACCGGTTTTTTGGGTGCTGCCGGAGCGGCTGCCACCGGTGCGACGGGTTCGCTGGCCGCGGGGGCTGGTTGTGAAGCCGCTGCAAGCGGCTCGGCGCTTGCAGCCGTGGCTGAGGCTGCAGAGGCGGGTGCCATGGGAACCGCAGGCGTCGTGCCCGCAACTGCTGCGCTGGCCGGCTGTGTGGCTGTCACCGCTGCCTTGGTGGATGCCGATGCGGCGATGGAAGGCGCCGAAGCTGCCGGAGCCGCCGCAGGTGTGGGGACTGTAACGCTGGACGGAACTGGAACAGCCACACCTGGCGTTTTGGCTGCGCTGGCTGCGGGTGCCGCTGCCGGACCGCTTCCGAGTTTGTTGAGCTCGTTGATATTTTTGGACAGCTCCGCGACCCGTGTCGAGGCTTCTTTGGCTTGCCGTTCCTTGGCAATCTTTTCTTCGGCGGCTGTCGCTGCCTTGCCCTTGACGGCTCCCTTGGACAGGGTGAGCTTGTCGGGGGTGGTGCTGGCAGGCGCCCGGTCTTCCACCTTGGCCTCCACCTTGCCGCCGGCCTGGCGGTCGGCACCGGCTACCTGTGCCGCTGGCACGCCTTCTGCGAGTTTTCGGCGGAAAGTGTTGAAGTCCTTGCTTTGCGCGACGATGGTCTGGGTAGCTTCGCCGGGGGAGACGGCGCCGGCCGATTCGGCGGTCGGGATGTCCAGCACGGCGCCGGACTTGATGCGGTTGACATTGCCGCCGATGAAGGCATCCGGGTTGCTTCGGAGCAAGGCGACCAGCATCTGGTCCAGTGAAATGCTGGACGGCTTGTTCTGGGCAGCGATTTTGCCTGCGGTGTCACCGGATTTGACGGTGACCTGTGTGTCGCCGGCGGGGGCTTTTTCCGCCTTTGCCGCAGGTGCCTTGGCTACGGGGGCGGGCCTGGTGGCACTGGAGCCGGGGCCTGACGGGGAATAGGGGATGGACGCAATGCCTTTGGAGGGCGGCGCGGCATTGGGCGAACCGGGGCGCGACAGCACAGGTGCAGTTGGCGCAACTGCTGTGCCGCTACTGCCGGACCGCAGTGCCGGCGGGTCAAACAGCATGGTGTAGTCGCGTGTAATTCGCCCGTTCGACCAATTGGCCTCCAGGATGAGGTCCACGAAAGGCTCGGTAACGGGGCGGTTGCTGCTCAATCGCAGGAAAGACCGTCCGTCCGTCCGACGTTGCAGGCTGACTTCGACACCGGTGACCACCGTGCCGTATTCCATGCCTGCTGCCTTGAAGGCTTCTGCCGGTGCAACACCGGCCCGAAGGCTGGCTGCTTCATCGGGCTTGAGGTCCGTGATCTCGATTTCGGCGCGAAGGGGTTCACCCAGCGCCGATTGAACGGTGATCCGGCCCAGCGCAAGCGCATGGGCTTCAAGACTTGCCAGGCTGCCCAGCAATGCAATGGCACTCGCCAGGGCGCCAATACGCCAACGACCGCGTTTATTCATGGGGTTGGGAGCCTCCAGTGCTCGGTCTGCATGTAACTTTATTCTGCTTAAGCGCACAAAAACCTCGATGCGAATTTTCGAAAAACAACCTTAACATCAAGGCATTAGGCTGACAAGCTAAGACACCACTTAAGTTTTGACACATCGAGTTAGCATCAACTTACATGTTCAGGATGTTGTCAGACGACAACGCACGGAAACAAGTGGTTACGGATGAGTGGCCGCATGTTGGCAACCGCTCACCCCGAATTATTTACCCCTGAAGCAGTATACGAAGCATGCGGCGCAGCGGTTCGGCCGCACCCCAGAGCAACTGATCGCCCACGGTGAAAGCACCGAGGTAGTCGGGGCCCATGGCCAGTTTGCGCAGGCGACCCACCGGAATCTGCATGGTGCCCGTCACGGCGACGGGTGTGAGGTCCTTGATCGAGGCCTCACGCGTGTTGGGCACAACTTTGACCCACTGGTTGTCTGCGGCGATCATGGCCTCGATATCGGCCAACGGCACGTCCTTCTTCAGCTTGAAGGTCAGGGCCTGACTGTGGCAGCGCATCGCGCCTATGCGCACGCAGAAGCCGTCGACCGGCGTTTCAGCCGTGCCGAAACCAGCACCCTGGCCCAGGATCTTGTTGGTTTCCGCGCCGCCCTTCCATTCTTCCTTGCTCATGCCGTTACCCAGGTCCTTGTCGATCCAGGGAATGAGGGAGCCACCCAGCGGCACGCCGAAATTGGCCGTCTCATCGCTATTCAGTGATTGCTGTTTGGCCAGCACGCGGCGGTCGATTTCCAGGATGGCTGATTTGGGATCGTCCAGCAAGGCGCGGACTTCGCTATTGAGCGTGCCATATTGGGTCAGCAGCTCGCGCATGTGCTGGGCGCCGCCGCCGGACGCCGCCTGGTAGGTCATGCTGGTCATCCATTCGACCAGGCCCGCCTTGTACAGCGCGCCCACGCCCATCAG
>NZ_JBFUAZ010000140.1:0-8180 GCF_056406035.1 Polaromonas sp. P1_E1_2
GCGCAGGCTGGACCAGACCAACGAGCGGCTGGAGGCGCTGAAGGCCATTGAGCGCAGCCTCACCAGCCGGCAGCCGGCGGCAACAGCCTCGGCGCCCATCCCCCCTGCCAGCCGGGCCCGCCCCACCGCGCCATGAGCGACTCCGCCCTGACAGCGCCCCACCTGCTCGTCGTTGATGATGACGCCGACATGCTGCGCCTGCTCACCATGCGGCTCACTGCAGCGGGCTATCGCGTCACGGCGGTCACGTCGGCCGAAGCGGCGCTGACGCAGCTTCATATTGAACGGCCGCAGCTGGTACTCAGCGATGTGCGGCTTCCCGGCCGGGACGGCCTGGCGCTGTTCGACGACATACGCCAGCAGCATCCTTCGCTGCCGGTGATTTTGCTGACCGCGCATGGYACCATTCCTGATGCCGTGGAAGCCACCGAACGCGGCGTGTTCACCTATCTCACCAAGCCCTTTGACGGCAAAAGCCTGCTCGACAAGATTGCCCAGGCGCTGGCGCTGAGTGCCCCCGCCAACCCGGCCAAACAGGGCAGCCCCGAAGCCTGGCAGAACCAGATCATCAGCCGCTCAAGCCGCATGGCCGAAGCCCTGGCTGAAGCGCGCATGGTGGCGCAGTCGGACGCCAGCGTGCTGCTGCGCGGTGAAAGCGGCACCGGCAAGGAACTACTCGCACAAGCCATCCACCAGGCAGGCGCACGGGCCAGCAAGCCCTTTATTGCCGTGAACTGTGGCGCCATCCCCGAGGCCTTGCTGGAATCCGAGCTGTTTGGCCACGTCAAGGGCGCCTTCACCGATGCGGTGGCCAATCACAAAGGCCTTTTCCAGGCTGCAGACGGCGGCACTTTGCTGCTCGATGAAATCGGTGACATGCCGCCCGCGCTCCAGGTCAAGCTGCTGCGCGTGTTGCAGGAGCGGGTGGTGCGGCCGCTGGGCTCCAGCCAGTCGATTCCGGTGGATGTGCGCATCATCTCGGCCACGCATCGCGACCTTGACGCTGCCATGGCTGAGGGCCAGTTCCGCGCCGACCTTTATTACCGGCTCAATGTCGTCACGCTGACCTTGCCCCCGCTGTCGGAGCGCCGCGAAGACATCCCGTTGCTGGCCAACCACTTTCTCCTCAAACTGGCGGCCAAGTACGACAAGCGCCTGAGCGGTTTCGCACCCGAGGCCCTCAAGGCCCYGACCACGGCCGCCTGGCCAGGCAACGTGCGCCAGCTTTACAACGTGGTGGAGCAGGTTTGTGCCCTGTCCACCACCCCGCTGGTGCCGCTGGCGTTGGTGCAGCGGGCTTTGCGCTCACCCAGCGTGCAAGTGCTCACCTATGCGGAAGCCAGGCAACACTTCGAGCGGGATTACCTGGTCGGGCTGCTCAAATTGACAGACGGCAACGTGGCCGATGCGGCCCGACTGGCCGACCGGAACCGCACGGAGTTTTACCGCCTGATGCAAAAGCACGGGCTCACGCCGGGACACTTCAAGGTTTAGACCGTAAACAGGTTCCAGGGGCTCCGGTTCGACCTGGGTTTGTCGCTGTGCCGCCGTGGGCCGTCGCTGGTTGGCGACAGGTTTAAGCCTTTGATTTAAAACGATTTAATCGAGACATCTGCGGAAGTTGTCGCTCACCGGCGACAAAACCCGCGATTCTGGGCGCTTTTGAGCCGGATTACATTTGGTTAAATCAAGTATCACGCCCAACTTGTTGATTTAAAACAATTTTTCGAAGCTGGCACAGGGTTTGCCCTAGTCATGGCATGCCAGCTTTTTTCCTGCCTTTTTTGGCATCCTCCGGCGACCCCAAGCGCCGCTTCAATTTTCCCCTGCAGGCCCGTATCGCGGCCTGCGCGAGCCTTGCGGCACTGACGCTCGCGGCCGGCCAGGCGCGTGCCTTCGATCTGGACGATGTGGCCGCTATCGCACGCCAGCGCTCGCAAGCGCCCTGGCGCGAAGCGTCCCACGCGGTGCCCACCGAGCTCGCCAGGATGGCGTACGACGACTACCGCGACATCCGGTTCAACGCCGCCAGCACGCTGTGGCGCGCCGACAAACTTCCCTTTGAAGCGAATTTTTTCCACGTCGGCCGGCACGGTGATTCGGTTCGCATTCACGAAATCACGACAGCGGGCGTGAAGCGCCTGTCCTACGACCCCGCCACATTCAATTTCGGAAAAAACAAACTGTCACCCGAGACCTGGGGTGACCTGGGCCACGGCGGCGCGCGCTTTTTCAGCAACCTCAACTCGCCCACCTACAAGGATGAGCTGGTGGTGTTCACCGGCGCCACCTACTTCCGGGCGCTGGGATCGGGCCAGCGTTATGGCCTTTCGGCACGCGGCCTGGCGGTGGACACCGCAGGCGGTGCGGGCGGAGCCAAGGAAGAGTTTCCCCGTTTCACGGATTTCTGGCTTCAAAAACCTGCAGTCGACAGCAAGCAGCTGACCGTCTTCGCTGTGATGGATTCGGAGCGCATGACAGGCGCCTACCGGTTCGACATCCAGGCCGGCGAGCAAACCACCACGAATGTACAGGCGCGCATCTTCATGCGCCCGGCCACAACCTCCGGCAACAGCGCGCCCGTGACCTCGCTGGGCATCGCGCCCCTGACCAGCATGTTTTTCTTTGGCGAAAACCAGCCCCGCCCCGGCGATTTCCGGCCCGAAGTGCACGACTCCGATGGCCTGATGATGGCTACGGGTGACGGTGAATGGCTCTGGCGGCCCCTGCAAAATCCGTCCTCCCCGCTGGTGACGTCTTTCGCCATGAAGTCGCTCAAGGGCTTTGGCCTGATGCAACGCGACCGCGCCTTTGCCAACTACGAAGACACCGAAGCCCGCTATGAGACGCGGCCCAGCGCCTGGGTCACGCCCGTGGGCGACTGGGGCGCCGGCCGGGTCGAGCTGTTTCAATTTGCCACGCCGGACGAGACCCATGACAACGTGGTGGCCTATTGGGTACCCGAAAAAATGCCAGCACCTGGCCAGTCGCTGGACATCGCCTGGCAAATCAGCTGGCAGGGCAAGAACCAGCAACTACCGCCCAACAGCTGGGTCACGCAATCACGCCGCGGCACCGGGTACTCGAAGGCCGGAACCGATCTCACGGGCCAGGTCCAGTACGTCATCGACTTTGCCGGCCCGGCGCTGGACGCGCTGCCCGAGGACGCCAGGGTCGAAGCCATCTCTAGCGCCAACGCCAATGGCCGTGTGCTCGAAAGCATGGCCTACAAGAATCCCGCCACCGGCGCATGGCGCATGACGCTGCGCGTGCTGCGGCTGAACCCGGCCCAGCCTGTTGAGCTGCGCGCCTTCCTCAAACATGACAACCACACTGTGAGCGAAACATGGACCAACCTGATCACACTCTGATTCCATCCGCTGCACGCAGCGCCCTGCGCGAGGAACGCCACCCCAATTCGGTGACGGCGCCACCGCTGAACCGCGGCTCCATGGTGCCCCGGCCCTGGCGTGGCTTCTGGAACAGCATGGCCACCGCGCTGCTGCTGCCCATGCTGTCGATATTCCGGGCCGCCGCGCCGGCACCATCCCATCGCCTGCCTGCCTCCCGGCTTGAGCGCTGGCAGCAGGCTGCCCGGCGCCGGCGCACGGTATTCCTGCTGCTGACTGTCATCAGCACCGTGCTGGCAACCAGCATCTTTGCGGACATGCAGCCCGACTATGACAATGCCTGGCTGCAGTACGGCCAGATCAGCCTGTTTGCCCTTCTGTCAGCCTGGGTAGTGACCGGCTTCATGACGGCGATGATGGGCTTTTATGTCACGATCTTTGGTGACAAACACGCGCTGTCCGCGAAAARGGTTCAGCACTACCCGCTGGATGCGTCCACACGCACCGCGATCATCATGCCGATCTGCAATGAAGACGTACGCACCGTGTTCGCCGGCCTGCGCGCCACCTGCGAGTCGGTCGCGATGACCGGCCATGTACAGAGCTTTGATGTCTTCGTACTGTCGGACAGCAGCAACCCGGCCATCATCCAGGCCGAGCGCGCCGCCTGGGAAGACCTGCGCACCCAGCTGGCCGGATACCCCGACCAGCCGCAAATCGAGGTCTATTACCGCCTGCGCAAACGCCGCACCGACCGCAAGGCCGGCAATGTGGCCGACTTCTGCCGCCGCTGGGGCAAGGATTACCGCTACATGGTGGTGCTGGACGCCGACAGTGTGATGAGCGGCGACTGCCTGGTTTCCATGGTCAAGCTGATGGAAGCCAATCCCAGGGCCGGCATCATCCAGACCGCAACCCAGGCCATCGGCCACGTCACGCTGCACGCACGGGCGCAGCAGTTCGCCTCACGCGTGACCGGGCGTCTGTTCACGCTGGGGATGCAGTTCTGGCAGATGGGCGAGTCCCACTACTGGGGCCACAACGCCATCATCCGTATTGAGCCCTTCATGAAGCATTGCGCGCTGGCGCACATCAAGGGCACGGGCGGCATGGCCGGCAGCATCATGTCGCACGATTTTGTCGAGGCCGCGCTGATGCGCCGCGCCGGCTACCACGTCTGGCTGGTGGGTGACCTGGTGGGCAGCTACGAGCAGCAGCCGCCGGATTTGCTGGCCGAGCTGCAGCGCGATCGCCGCTGGTGCCAGGGCAACCTGCAAAACTCGCGCCTGATCGCCGAGCCGGGCATTCACCCGGTACACCGCTCCATGTTCGGCACGGGCGCGATGGCGTATCTGTCGGCGCCGCTATGGCTGTGCTTTCTCACGCTGGGTACGGCGCTGTGGCTGTCCGGCTCGCCCATGATTRCCGACTGGACGCTGCTTCCCGGCGAGCTGATGTCGCTTTGGGCCTGGACGCTGTGCATGCTGTTTTTGCCGCGCATCCTGGGCATCGTGGCCGTGCTGGTCAACCGCCAGCAGCAATCCTATGGCGGCACCGTCGCCCTGCTGCGCAGCGCTTTGCTTGAAACCCTGATCGCGCTGTTGCAGGCCCCCATCCGCATGCTCGCGCATTCGCTGTTTGTGGTGGTGGCCCTCACCGGCCTGAAGCTTGAATGGAAATCGCCCCCGCGCGAAGCGGCCGCTGTGCCCTGGCGCCATGCGCTGGCGCAGCTGGCGCCTATGTCCGGCGTGATTGCGCTGCTGGCTGTCGGCATTGCAGTGATCGATGCACGGGCTTTGATCTGGCTGATCCCGGTCGGCCTGCCGCTGCTGCTGGCGATCCCGATGACGGTGCTCACCAGCAAGGTCGGCGTGGGCACGGCCCTGCGTGCGCAGAACTACCTGCTGATCCCGGAAGAAACCCGTTCGCCGGCGGTACTGCGACGCGCCTGGCTGCATGCAAGCCGGCTGGCCAAGCCACGGCTGAAGGCGGCCTGAAAATAGCCTGACTTCAGGGCAACCCATGAAAAAAGCCGCTTGAAGCGGCTTTTTTCATGACAGGTAAACGCTATTAATTCAGGAGCTGGTTGCGCCCGTCTTTATTGGGCTGCAGCCATTTTTCCCTTAAACAGCGAATTGATCAAAACTTGGGCATGCCTTTCATGCCACCCATGCGTTTCATCATTTTCATCATCCCGCTGCCCTTCATCTTTTTCATCATGCCCTGCATCTGCTCGAACTCATTGAGCAGGCGGTTGACTTCCTGAACATGCACGCCGGAGCCGGCGGCAATGCGGCGCTTGCGGGTGGCCTTGATGAGTTCGGGCTTGCGGCGCTCCAGCGGCGTCATGCTCTGGATGATGCCTTCCTTGCGCTTGATGTCTTTCTCGGCTTTGTCCATATCGACCTGGCCGGCCTTGGCAGCCATTTGCGCGGGCAGCTTTTCCAGAAGGCTTGAAAGCCCCCCCATGTTCTTCATTTGCTGCAACTGGCTGAGGAAGTCGTTGAGGTCAAAGCCGTCGCCGGACTTGATCTTGGCGGCGAGCTTCTGGGCAGAGGCCATGTCCACCCCGGCGGCCACCTGCTCGACCAGCGCAAGAATGTCACCCATGCCAAGGATGCGGCCGGCGTGTCGCTCGGCGTCGAACACCTCCAGGCCGTCGATTTTCTCGCTGGTACCGGAGAATTTGATGGGGGCGCCGGTGATCTGGCGCACGCTGAGCGCCGCACCGCCGCGTGAATCGCCGTCGGTCTTGGTCAGGATGATGYCGGTGAGCGGCAAGGCTTCCTTGAAGGCCTTGGCAGTGTTGACCGCATCCTGGCCCTGCATCGCATCGACCACGAAAAGCGTTTCAACCGGGTTCAGGATCGCATGCAGCTCCTTGATTTCGGCCATCAGGGCCTCATCGATGGCCAGGCGGCCAGCCGTGTCGACCAGCAACACGTCAAAGAAATGCTTGCGGGCGTAGTCAATGGCGGCTCGCGCGATGTCGGCCGGCTTCTGGTCAGGCGTGCTGGGAAACCATTCGGCGCCGGCCTGTTTGGTGACCGTCTTGAGCTGTTCAATGGCGGCAGGGCGATAGACGTCGCCTGAAACGGTCAGCACCTTTTTCTTGCGCTTTTCGATCAGGTGCTTGGCCAGCTTGGCGGTAGTGGTGGTTTTACCCGCGCCCTGCAGGCCGGCCATCAGGATGACCGCCGGCGGCTGGGCTGCCAGGTTGATATCGCTCACCCCCTCGCCCATGGTAGCGGCGAGTTCCTTGTTGACAATACCCACCAGCGCCTGGCCCGGCGAGAGAGAACCCATCACTTCCTGGCCCAGCGCTTTTTCCTTGACCCGGGCAATGAAGTCGCGCACCACCGGCAGCGCAACGTCGGCCTCGAGCAAGGCCATGCGTACCTCGCGCAACATGTCCTGCACGTTGGATTCGGTGATGCGGGCCTGGCCTCGCATTTCCTTGACGAGACGGGATAACTTGTCGGTAAGAGCTGAGGCCATGGGAAGGCRCCACRAACGCGGCGCAGTTAGGTGGAAAAGAAAGGCTGCAGCGGAAGGCTGCCAGAAAGGGGGGAAAGAGGCAGTAAAGGCTAAACTCTAGCCATGATTTTAGCTTTGAGCGACTGGTGGGGTCTTGCAGCGGCAGCCGGTGCTGCCGTCGCCTACGCTGCATTGGCTCTAGCCTCCCCGCGCCTCGGCCCCGCCGCCATCCGCGGCCTGCTGCTGGCGGCCTGGCTGCTGCACGCGCTGGCGCTGGCCGATGGCCTGCTGGGCGAGCCCCCGCGTTTCGGCTTTGCACCGGCGCTGTCCATGACGGTCTGGCTGGTGCTGACCGTTTACGCCATCGAAAGCCGCCTGTTTCCACAACTCCAGGCCCACTGGGCGTTGGCAGGGCTGGGCAGCGCAGCTGTCATCCTGACGGTCATTTTCCCCGGTACCACCTATCACGCCATCGCGTCCCCCTGGCTGCCGTTGCACTGGGCCCTGGGCATCGCGTCTTATGGGCTGTTTGCCGCCGCAGTGGTGCACGGCTGGCTGATGACGCGCTCCGAGCGCTCCATCCGGCTGGCCGCACAAACCGATGCGGGCGTGCCGCTGTTGACGCTGGAGCGGCTCACCTTCCGCTTCGTGGAGGCCGGCTTTGTATTGCTATCGGCCACGCTATTTGTAGGCTGGCTGTTCGCCGAAACACTCTACGGGCCCGGCCTGGCCTGGAAATGGAACCATAAAACCGTGTTTTCGGTCCTGGCCTGGCTGACGTTTGCCGGCCTGCTGATCGGCCGGGCGCGCCTCGGATGGCGTGGCCGCAAGGCCGTCCGTGTGCTGTACCTGGGCTCCGGCCTGCTGCTGCTGGGCTACGCCGGTTCGCGCTTTGTACTTGAAGTCATTCTGAGGCGGGCATGAAATACCTTCTGGTCATGGGATTCGTGCTGGTGGTTTTCTGGCTCTGGCGCCACAACCGCGATGCGGAAAGAAACGATGCGGCGGCTGCCCGCCCCCGCCAGGCATCGGGCCGCGAAACGGCCGTTGCGGAGATGATCGCATGCGATGTCTGCCACGTGCATTTGCCGAAGTCCGACGCCCTGACAGGCGGCAAGGGGATTTATTGCAGTGACGCGCATCGCCGCCAGGCAGGAGACTAGGGCCTGCTAACACTATGTTTACAAATGCGAATGGGGTGAAAACGGTGCCAATCAAGGCGCGCGACGAATCCCAGACCGGGAGTCTGGGTGAGGAGCGCAACGCCGAGTGGCGCCGTTTTCGCCCCATTCCCTCCGGGTTGCGCTCAAAAAGGCCTTGCGCGGCGTTGCAAAGCCTTGACGGGGTCTACCC
>NZ_JBFUAZ010000141.1:0-8143 GCF_056406035.1 Polaromonas sp. P1_E1_2
GTGCTGCGCCGCGGCAAGCCCACGGTGCATGTCAAGTTCGGCCAGGCTCAGGCACTGCTGGCCGGCGACGCCCTGCAGGCGCTGGCATTTGAATTCCTCACGCCGCCCGACGATTCAGTTGATGCGGCCACACAGGCGCGCCTGTGCCGCATGCTGGCTCAGGCGGCCGGTTTTCAGGGCATGGCCGGCGGCCAGGCCATTGACCTTGCCAGCGTGGGCATGCCGCTGACGTCCGTCCAGCTGCATGAAATGCACCGGCTCAAAACCGGTGCGCTGCTGCAGGCCAGCGTGATGATGGGCGCGGCCTGTGGTGCTGCGACACCGGCCGCTCAAGACGCCTTGCGCGATTACGGCGCCGCCGTCGGCCTGGCTTTCCAGGTCGTTGACGACATCCTCGACGTCACCGCTGACTCCGCCACACTGGGCAAGACGGCCGGCAAGGACGCCGCCCAGGACAAACCCACCTTTGTATCGCTGATGGGGCTGGAAGACTCCAAAGCCTATGCGCAGCAGCTGCTGGGCAAGGCACTGCGCAGCCTGGATGCCAGCGGGCTGGGCCACACCGATGCCCTGCGCGCACTGGCGGACATGCTTGTGAACCGTCATCATTGAAGCCGTCATCAGGATTGAATACCGCGGACCGGGAAACCGGCCTTGCCATAAACAGCGACACCACGATGTACCCATTGCTTGAAACCATCAACAGCCCCGCCGACCTGCGGAGCCTGCCCCGCGTTGACCTGAAACCCCTGGCCGACGAACTGCGTGCCTACGTGCTTGACAGCGTTTCAAAAACCGGCGGCCACCTGAGCTCGAACCTGGGCACGGTGGAGCTGACGGTGGCCCTGCATTACGTCTTTAACACCCCCGAAGACCGCCTGGTGTGGGACGTGGGCCATCAGACCTATCCGCACAAAATCCTCACGGGCCGGCGCGAGCGCATGGACAGCCTGCGGCAGTTTGGCGGCCTGTCGGGCTTTCCGCGCCGCGACGAAAGCCCCTACGACACCTTCGGCACGGCCCACTCATCGACCYCGATTTCCGCCGCACTGGGCATGGCGCTGGCCGCCCAGCAAAAAGGCGAAGACCGCCATGCGGTGGCCATCATTGGCGACGGTGCCATGAGCGCCGGCATGGCCTTCGAGGCCCTGAACAATGCGGGCGTGCATGACCATTGCAAGCTGCTGGTGGTGCTCAACGACAACGACATGAGCATCAGCCCGCCGGTGGGCGCGCTGAACCGTTACCTGGCCCAGCTGATGAGCGGGCGTTTTTATGCATCCGCCAGGCACATGGGCAAGCAGGTGCTGCGCGTAGCACCGCCGCTGCTGGAACTGGCCAAACGCCTGGAGTCGCACGCCAAGGGCATGGTCGTGCCTGCCACGCTGTTTGAAAACTTCGGCTTCAATTACATCGGCCCCATCGACGGCCACGATCTCGAGTCGCTGGTCCCCACGCTGGAGAACATCAAACACCTCATGGACACCAAGGGCGGCCCGCAGTTCCTGCATGTGGTCACCAAAAAAGGCCAAGGCTACAAGCTCGCCGAAGCCGACCCCATCGCCTACCACGGCCCCGGCAAGTTCGATCCGGCCATGGGGCTGCAAAAGTCCACCGCACCGGCCAAGCAGACCTTCACCCAGGTGTTCGGCCAGTGGCTGTGCGACATGGCCGAGCACGACAGCCGGCTCGTCGGTATCACACCGGCCATGAGAGAGGGCTCGGGCATGGTTGAGTTCCACAGGCGCTTTCCCGAGCGCTACCACGACGTCGGCATTGCCGAGCAGCATGCGGTGACGTTTGCCGCGGGCATGGCCTGCGAAGGGCTCAAGCCCGTGGTCGCGATTTACTCCACCTTTCTGCAGCGCGGCTACGACCAGCTGATCCACGATGTGGCCCTGCAGAACCTGCCTGTCGTGTTTGCGCTGGACCGCGCTGGCCTGGTCGGCGCCGACGGGGCCACGCATGCGGGCGCCTATGACATTCCTTACCTGCGCTGCATTCCCAACATGAGTGTGGCATGCCCCGCCGATGAAAATGAATGCCGCATGCTGCTGAGCTCGGCTTTCGAGCAAAACCATCCGGTGGCTGTACGCTACCCGCGCGGCGCCGGCGCCGGCATCAAGCCGGGAACCGGACTGGAAGCGCTGCCCGTTGGCAAGGGCGAAGTCCGCCGCGAAGGCGCAGGTGTTGCCATCCTGGCTTTCGGCACCTTGCTATACCCGGCCCTGCAAGCCGCAGAAAAACTAGGCGCCACAGTGGTCAACATGCGCTGGGCAAAACCGCTGGACACCGAGCTGCTGCTCAAGGTGGCAGCCAACCACCAAGCCCTGGTGACGGTGGAAGAGGGAGCCATCATGGGCGGTGCCGGCAGCGCAGTCAGTGAAGCCCTGCAGGCCGCAGGCATCGCGAAACAGGTGCTGCATTTGGGCCTGAAAGACGAGTTCATCGAACACGGCGATCCCGCAAAACTGCTCGCCCTCCAAGGCCTCGATGCCACCGGCATCGAAGCGTCCATCACGGCACGTTTTGCCGCATTGCTCGGATCCGGCAAGCCCGGCAAACCGGCACTCAAGTCCGTCGCCTGACCACTGATTCTGCTAAGCCCTGAAGGCTCTTCATTCAAGCAGGGGCCGCGGGACCGGCTTTGCCGGACCGCAGGCGCAGCGGCCCCCTCGGGGGGCAGGGAGCGACACGAAGTGCGCGACCGTGGGGGCTACATAGACAGCTTCCTGTCAGCTCTTCAAGGGTAAACCCGGCCGGGTCGAGACCCCCTCATTTTTAGAATTCCCAAAGACCTGCAAAACGGTCTGACTGGCGCCTGAGCCCAGTGGAATTTTCATTTTTACCTTTCGGAGTCAACCTGATGGATCGTCGTTCACTCATCAAACACGCCGGCGTTGCCGGTGTTTTGGCAGCAGGCGTTGCGCCGGCTGTTCACGCACAGGCCGCTGTTCGCTGGCGCCTGGCATCCAGCTTCCCCAAATCGCTGGACACGATCTATGGAGGTGCTGAAACGTTTGCCAAGCATGTCAAGGCGATTTCAGGCGGCAAATTTGAGATCTCCGTCCATGCTGCGGGCGAGCTGATGCCTGCGTTTGGTGTGGTCGACGGTGTGCAGCAAGGCTCCATCGAGGCAGCCCATACGGCGCCTTACTATTTCTTCGGCAAGGACGAAACCTTTGCCATCGGCGGCGCCATTCCTTTTGGCCTGAACAGCCGCCAGATGAGCGCCTGGACCTTTGAGGGCAACGGCTTGAAACTGATGCGCGAGTTCTACGCCAAAYACAACATGATCAGCTTTCCGTGCGGCAATACCGGCGCGCAAATGGGTGGCTGGTTCCGCAAGGAAATCAAGTCCATTGCCGACATGAAGGGCCTCAAATTCCGCGTCGGCGGTTTTGCCGGCAAGGTCATCGAGCGTCTGGGTGGCGTGCCGCAGAACATTCCCGGCGGCGAGATTTACCAGGCGCTGGAAAAAGGCACCATCGATGCCGCCGAATGGATCGGTCCCTACGATGACCAGAAGCTGGGCTTCAACAAGGTGGCACCCAACTACTACTACCCCGGCTGGTGGGAAGGCGGCCTGCAGCTGGACCTGTACATCAACCAGAAAGCCTACGATGCTTTGTCGCCCGAATACAAGGCGATTGTGGAAGCGGCCAGCGCCGCCGCACACGTCGACATGCAGGCCAAATACGACACCAAGAATCCGACGGCCCTGAAGCAGCTGGTGGGTGCTGGCGCCAAGCTCCGGCCTTTCCCTGCCGATGTCATGAACGCCGCTTTCAAGGAGTCGATGAAGCTGTATGAAGAGCTGTCGGCCAAAAATGAAAACTGGCGCAAGGTCTATGCGGACTATTCGAAATTCCGCGGTGACCAGAACTTGTGGTTCCGTTTTACTGAGGCGACCTTCGACCGCTTCATGCAGAGCCAGAAGCTGTAAAGCCATCATCTTGATCAGATAGGGGCGAGCGGCTTGCAACTGGCAAGCCGCTCGCTGAAACGTTTTCGTCAAAAAGCCGCCTGCCCAGGCGGCTTTTTTGTGCGCGATCTACGGGTAAAAACGGGGTGTTTTTATGCAAAAGAGTGACAAAGTATCCATGCTCCGCCGATTCAATCAAGGCAATGCAATTCAACTGTTATAGCAGGCCGAACCGATCTGGCAGATCAACGCAAAATTCGATAACTTCAGGAGAGAGTTTTATGGATCGTCGCTCACTTATCAAAAATGCCGGTATTGCCGGTGTGCTGGCCGCAGGTGTCGCACCTGCTGTTCATGCGCAGGCTGCCGTTCGTTGGCGCCTGGCCTCCAGCTTCCCCAAATCCCTTGACACGATTTTTGGTGCCGCCGAAGTATTTGCCAAGGCCGTCAAGGCCATGTCCGGCGGCAAGTTCGAAATCTCGGTGCATGCGGCCGGTGAGTTGATGCCGGCCTTCGGTGTGGTCGACGGTGTACAACAAGGCTCCATCGAGGCCTGCCACACGGCGCCCTACTATTTCTTCGGCAAGGACGAATGCTTTGCGCTGGGTTGCGCCATTCCCTTCGGCCTGAACAGCCGGCAGATGAGTGCCTGGATGTACGAAGGCAACGGCATGAAGCTGATGCGCGAGTTCTATTCCAAGTTCAACATCGTGAACTTCCCGGGCGGCAATACCGGCGCCCAGATGGGTGGCTGGTACCGCAAGGAAATCAAGTCCGTCAAGGACATCAAGGGCCTGAAGATGCGCATAGGCGGCTTCGCCGGCAAGGTGCTTGAGCGCATAGGTGGCGTGCCGCAGAACATTCCCGGCGGCGAGATTTACCAGGCCCTCGAAAAAGGCACGATTGATGCCGCCGAATGGGTGGGACCTTACGACGACCTGAAGCTGGGCTTTAACAAAGTTGCCCCCTTTTACTACTACCCCGGCTGGTGGGAAGGTGGTCCCGAGCTGGACTTCTTCATCAACAACAAGGCATTCGACGCCCTCACGCCCGAGAACAAGGCGATTGTGGAAGCGGCTGCGGCCCAGGCCCACGGCGACATGCAGGCCAAATACGACGCGAAGAACCCAGGTGCGCTCAAGCAGCTCGTGGGTGCGGGTACCAAGCTCCGGCCTTTCCCGGCGGACGTGATGAACGCGGCTTTCAAGGAGTCGATGGCGCTCTACGAAGAGATCGGCACAAGGAACGAAAACTGGAAGAAGATCTACGCCGACTACTCCAAGTTCCGTGCCGAACAGAACCTGTGGTTCCGTTTCACGGAAGCCACGTTTGACCGCTTCATGCAAGCCCAGAAACTCTGAACCCGGCCCATCCGTCATCCCGAAAGCCGCCTTTTGCAGGCGGCTTTTTTACGTCTGTCCCGATCTGTAAAAACGGGTTGGGCAGGCGGTGTGAAATGCTGACAAAATAGATCTCCGCCCTCTTGCTCAAAAGCGCGGCTTGCATGGCCGTCGATTGCCAGCTGGGCGCCCGCAGGTCCATTCGGACCGCAAACCCGACCACCCTTCAGGAGATAGCATTTAATGGATCGTCGTTCACTTATCAAAAACGCCGGTATTGCCGGTGTACTGGCCGCCGGTGTGGCACCCGCTGTTCACGCCCAGGCCGCCATCCGCTGGCGCCTGGCTTCCAGTTTCCCCAAGCCGCTTGACACCATTTACGGCGGTGCCGAAGTTTTCGCCAAGAAGGTCAGCGAAATGACTGGCGGCAAATTCCAGATCAGCGTCCATGCCGCCGGCGAACTGATGCCTGCTTTTGGTGTGGTCGACGGCGTTGGCCAGGGCTCCGTGGAAATGTGCCACACCGTCCCGTATTACTACTTCGGCAAGAACGAAGCCTTTGCGATCGGTGCAGCAATTCCATTCGGCATGAACTCACGCCAGATGTCGGCCTGGATGTACGAAGGCAACGGCCGCAAGCTCATGAATGAGTTCTATGCCAAATACAACCTGGTGAGCTTTCCTGGCGGCAACACCGGCACCCAGATGGGCGGCTGGTTCCGCAAGGAAATCAAGACCGTGGCCGACCTGAAAGGCCTGAAGTTCCGTATCGGCGGCTTTGCAGGCAAGGTGGTGGAGCGTCTCGGCGTGGTGCCGCAAAACCTTCCCGGCGGCGAAATCTACCAGGCCCTCGAAAAGGGCACGCTGGATGCTGCCGAGTGGGTCGGTCCTTACGACGACCAGAAACTGGGCTTCAACAAGGTGGCACCGTTTTACTACTACCCCGGCTGGTGGGAAGGCGGCCCTGAGGTTGATTTCTTCATCAACAACAAGGCGCTGGAAGCCCTGCCCGCGGAATACCGCGCCATCATTGAAGCCGCGGCTTCGCACGCCCATATCGACATGCAGGCCAAGTACGATGCGCGCAACCCGACCGCGCTGAAACAGCTGGTGGGCGCCAAGACCAAGGTCTTGCCCTTTCCCAAGCCCGTGCTTGATGCCTCGTTCAAGGCTTCAATGGATCTGTATGCCGAGCTGGCCGAGAAGAACCCTGACTGGAAGAAGATCTACAGCGATTACCGTGCTTTCCAGAAGGACCAGATCCTCTGGTTCCGTTTCGCCGAGTCGCGCTTCGACACTTACATGCAGGGTGTCACCTTATGAGCCCCCACGCTTTTCACTGCGTCTTCGACTTCGTGTAATGCGCTGCCCCCCGAGGGGGCCGCTGCGCCTGCGGCCCGGCGAAGCCGGTTCCGCGGCCCCTGCTTGAAAGGGAAATCAGTGGTTCCCCGTTTTCCCGGGAAATAAAAAACCGCGACATGTCGCGGTTTTTTTCGCCTGCCTTTCCGGCGGCAGTGAGCCGTGCCCTCAGCGTTGGCTGCGAAAGGTCTTCAACTCGCTTACCAGCCGTTCGAATTCTGCGACCATTTCGGGCGAGGCGGCGTAGAACACCGCGAACTTCCCCATCAAGGTACGCACATACAGACGCGGCGCGATCAGCCATTCGAGTCCGCGCACGCGGATCAGCTTGCCGTAGGCGAGTTCGCGCAGCTCCATGTGCTTGTCCCAGACCCAGCTCTGGTAGAGTCCTTGCTCGTCGAGGCGCGTGACGCTGCGCAGGATGTGCCACCAGGTGTAGCCCACCATCAGCAGCCCGGCGATGAACCACCCCCCGCCTGCAGCCGCGCCTGAGGCCCTCCCAGCCAGCCAGGCCTGGGCAAAAGCCGCGGCCAGCGCCAGCACGATGGCGGTCGCCAACACCTTGAAGGGCACGGAAAACGCCTGCCCCGAGATGCTCCCACCTGTTGGGGTGAACTTGAAGGGTGGCGGGCCAAAATAGGTGCTGGGGGCGGGTACGGGGTCCATGGAGTGCTCGCGGTCTGGAAAGGAAAAACTGACAGTATGGGCTGCCAATAAAAACGCCCCTCGCGAAAGGGGCGTTGGACGCTGGCCTGGAAGGCTGCGATCGGTTATTTGGTCTTGAACAGTTCGTCGACCTTTTTCTGTTCGTCGTCGGAATTCGGTTCTGCCGGCGGTGCCAGTGGATCGCTGCCTGTCGCACCGCTGGCCGCGCCCGCGGGTGGGGTCGCGCTTTCGTCGGCCGGGATTTCGATCTTGACTTTGTCCAGGTCGATCACCGCGGGTTTGTCGAGGAAGATCGTTACCGTCTGCGGCACGAAGATCACGATCGCCACAAGGATCAGCTGCATCGCCACCCAGGGAATCGCGCCCAGGTAGATGTCATTGGACTTGATCGGCTTGGGGATGCGCCCTTCCTTGAACAGCGTGTCGGCGATGCCGCGCAAATAGAACAGTGCGAAGCCGAAGGGCGGGTGCATGAAGCTGGTCTGCATGTTCACGCACAGCAGCACGCCGAACCAGATCAGGTCGATGCCCAGCTTGTCGGCGACGGGGCCCAGCATCGGCAGGATGATGAAAGCGATCTCGAAGAAGTCGAGGAAGAAGGCCAGGAAGAAGATGAACAGGTTGACGGCGATCAGGAAGCCGGTCTGGCCACCCGGCAGGCCGCTGAGCATGTGCTCGACCCACTTGGCACCGTCCACGCCCTGGAACACCATCGAGAAGACGCGCGCGCCGATCAGGATGAAGACGACCATGGCCGTCAGTCGCATCGTGCCGCTCATGGCCTCCCAGATCAGCGCGGGGGTCAGTCGCTTGTGCATGGCGGCCAGCACCAGTGCGCCCACCACACCCATGG
>NZ_JBFUAZ010000142.1:0-5096 GCF_056406035.1 Polaromonas sp. P1_E1_2
TGGCCGTAGGCAGCATGCCGATGGAGCCGGTCAGCATGGCGGCGGCGTCGCTCAGGATGTCGCCGAACATGTTGCCGGTGACCACCACGTCAAACTTCTTGGGCGCCTTCACCAGCTGCATGGCGGCGTTGTCCACATACATGTGGTCCAGCGCGACGTCGGGATACTGCTTGCCGACTTCGGTGACCACGTCTTTCCAGAGCTGGAAGGTTTCCAGCACGTTGGCCTTGTCGACGCTGGTGACGCGCTTGTCACGCTTGCGGGCGGCCTGGAAGGCCACGTGGGCGATGCGTTCGATCTCGGGGCGCGAATAGCGCATCGTGTCAAAGGCCTCTTCCGAGCCGGGGAAATGCCCGTCGGGTGAGACGCGCCGGCCTCGGGGCTGGCCGAAGTAGATGTCGCCGGTCAGTTCGCGGATGATCAGGATGTCCAGGCCGGACACCAGCTCACGCTTGAGGCTGGAGGCGTCCACCAGCTGTGCATAGCAAATGGCGGGGCGGAAGTTGGCAAAGAGGCCAAGGTTCTTGCGCAGGCCCAGGATGGCTTGCTCGGGGCGCAGCGGACGATCCAGCGTGTCATATTTCCAGTCACCCACAGCGCCGAACAGCACGGCATCGGCTTCCTTGGCCAGTTTCAGCGTACTTTCGGGCAGTGGATGGCCATGGGCCTCATAGGCGGCGCCGCCGACCAATGCGCTTTCGGTTTCAAACTTCAGGTCGAGCGCCTTCAAGACCTTGACGGCTTCCGCGACGATTTCGGTGCCGATGCCGTCACCAGGGAGGATTGCGATTTTCATGGGATTAATCCAGGATTTCAGAAAAACTGGCCGGGCAAAAGTAATTGCTGCCCGGTACAGGGATGGGGGTTGAACTGGTAGTGTCGTTGACCACGATGGTGCAACGCTTGTCTTTCCAGATCAGGTCGGCAGTGTATTTTTTCTGCGGATCGGCGACGAAGCGGACAGCTACCGGTCCACACTTTGACTTGTAGGTTATGTTGTTCGCAAAATGCTGCTCCTGCGCATAGGCGCGAATCTGCACCGGGCCAGCTTGCGGAAGTACTTCAACAATGTCTTTGCGTTCGCGGCCGGCGTAGGTCCGGCTGGCTTCTATGGTGTTCAGAGCCACACCTACATCCTTGAAGCCTTCGCATGACGCGCTTTGTGGGCTCACACCAAATCGCGCTGTGCCATTCGAGAAGGAGCGCAGCCGAAGCGTCGCGGCATTCGCAGGGGCGTTCTTTTCGATGGCTGCCAGCTGGGTTTGGTCGCGATTGACCGCTTCCATCGTCGAGCAGCCCGTCAGGCCGGTCAGCAGGGCAACCACCAGTCCTGCCATGCGCGAGTGCGCCATCATCCTGCCACCGTGTGGTTCAGCCAGGGCTTGGTTGCCAGGCGCTCGGCTTCAAAGGCCTTGATCTTGTCGCTCTGGCGCAAGGTCAGGCCAATGTCGTCCAGGCCGTTGAGCAGGCAGTACTTGCGGAAAGCCTGCACGTCGAAAGGCAGCTCCTCGCCCTGCGGCTTGACGATCACTTGCCGTTCCAGGTCGACCGTGAGCTGGTAGCCGGGGAAGGCCAGCGCTTCGTCGAACAGCTGCGCCACCTGCGCCTCGGGCAGCACAATGGGCAGCAGGCCGTTCTTGAAGCTGTTGTTGAAGAAGATGTCGGCGTAGCTCGGCGCGATGATCGCGCGAAAGCCATATTGGTCCAGCGCCCAGGGCGCGTGTTCACGCGAGGAGCCGCAGCCGAAGTTCTTGCGCGCCAGCAGGATGGAGGCGCCCGCGTAGCGYGGCTGGTTCAGCACGAAGTCGGGGTTGGGCTTGCGGSTGGYYGGRTCCTGGCCGGGRAAGCCCGCGTCCAGGTAGCGCCATTCGTCAAACAGGTTGGGGCCRAAGCCKGTCTTGCGGATGGACTTGAGGAACTGCTTGGGGATGATGGCGTCGGTGTCGACGTTCTCGCGGTCCATCGGGGCGACCAGGCCCTTGTGTACGGTGAATTTCTGCATGGGATTCTCTCCTTCACTCTATCGAAATAGTTTCTTGCCAAGAAACACCGCGGAACCGGCTTTGCCGGGCCGCAGGTGTTGCCCCCTTGAGGGGGTTCCGGCTACACGAAGTGAGCCGAGACAGGGGTGTCACACAAACTTTCTGATGTCAACAAAGTGGCCGTGCACGGCGGCCGCGGCGGCCATCGCCGGGCTCACCAGGTGCGTACGGCCACCGGCGCCTTGCCGGCCTTCGAAGTTGCGGTTACTGGTGGATGCGCAGCGCTCGCCCGGCTCCAGCCGGTCGGCGTTCATGGCCAGGCACATCGAGCAGCCAGGCTCACGCCATTCAAAGCCGGCGGCCACAAAAATCTTGTCCAGCCCTTCGCGCTCGGCCTGTTCCTTGACCAGGCCTGAGCCCGGAACGACCAGCGCAAGCTTGACGTTCTTGGCAACCTCTGGCCGATCTTCTTGATGACGGCGGCTGCCTCGCGCATGTCCTCGATGCGGCTGTTGGTGCAGGAACCGATGAACACCTTGTCGATGTACAGGTCGTTCAGCGCCTTGCCGGGCTCCAGGCCCATGTACTTCAACGCGCGTTCGATGGCATCGCGCTTGTTGGCGTCTTTTTCCTTGTCGGGGTCGGGCACGCGGTCGTCAATCGACAGCACCATTTCGGGCGAAGTGCCCCAGGTGACTTGCGGCAGGATCTGGCTGGCGTCGAGCTCGACCACGGCGTCGAACTTCGCGTCGGCATCCGAGTGCAGCGTGTTCCAGTATTTGGCGGCCATGTCCCATTCGACGCCGGTGGGCGAGAGCAAGCGGCCTTTGACGTAATCAATGGTTTTCTGGTCTACCGCCACCAGGCCAGCGCGCGCGCCGGCTTCAATCGCCATGTTGCAGACCGTCATGCGGCCTTCCATGCTGAGCGCACGAATCGCCGAGCCGGCAAATTCAATCGTGTAACCCGTGCCGCCAGCCGTGCCGATCTTGCCGATGATGGCGAGCACGATGTCCTTGCCCGTCAAGCCTGGGGCCAGCTTGCCTTCGACCTTCACGAGCATGTTCTTGGCTTTTTTGGCCAGCAGGGTTTGCGTCGCCATCACGTGCTCGACTTCGCTGGTGCCGATGCCATGTGCCAGCGCGCCGAAAGCGCCGTGGGTGGAGGTGTGCGAGTCGCCGCAGACGACCGTCATGCCGGGCAGCGTGGCGCCGCTTTCGGGGCCGATGACATGCACGATGCCCTGGCGTTTGGAGAGGAAGGGGAAGAAGGCGGCCGCGCCGAATTCCTTGATGTTGCTGTCCAGCGTGGTGATCTGTTCCTTGCTCACCAGGTCGGTGATGCCGTCGTAGCCCAACTCCCAGCCGGTGGTCGGCGTGTTGTGGTCGGCCGTGGCGACGATGGAGCTGATGCGCCAGACCTTGCGGCCGGCCTCGCGCAGGCCTTCAAAGGCCTGCGGGCTGGTGACTTCGTGCACCAGGTGGCGGTCGATGTAGAGGATGGCCGTGCCGTCGTCTTCGGTATGAACGACGTGCTCGTCCCAGATTTTGTCGTAGAGGGTGCGTCCCATGGGTTTCCTTCGTGATCTCTCGTTATCGTCTGTCGTGGGGGTGATTTTAGGCCGCTGCACTCGCAGCCATGGCTGCGGTTTTGGCAGCTTGGGCCGCGTTGGTGTGTGGTGCGGCGGGCTGTGTGAGGTGTTCCACCAGCAGCCGCGCCGTCAGGGGCAGGGTGGAAAAGTCACGCGCTACCAGCTGGATCTGGCGCTCGGCCCAGGCGTCGAGCAGGGGAAGGGACTCGAGCTCACCGACGCCGTGCATGAGTTCAAAGGCGCGCTGCGGCATCACGCCGACGCCCAGGCCGTTGTGGATCATGCGACACATTGCGTCCAGGCCGGTGACATGGATGCGCAGCTTGATGGTGCGGCCCAGTCGGGCGGCCGCTTCGCGCATGGCCAGGTAAATCGAACTGTTGGAGTGCAGTCCGACCTGGTCGTAGTCCAGTGCTGCTTCAAATTTGATAGCGCCTTGCGTACACAGGGCGTGGCCCCTGGGCACAATCAATACCAATTTATCGGTGCGGTAGGGCAGTACCTGCAGGTCACCCGCGCCGTCGGCAGTATTGCAGATGCCCAGATCGGCCGCGCCTTCCTGCACCGCGCGGACCACCTCGGTGCTCAGATGCTCTTCCAGGTCGATCTTGATGCCCGAATGCTCGCGGGTGAAGGCGCCCAGGTCTTCCGGCAAAAACTGCACGATGGCCGAGATGCTGGCGTGCACGCGCACATGGCCGCGCACGCCGTCGGCGTATTCGCTGAGCTCGCTCTGCATTTTCTCGAGGCTGAACAGCACCGAGCGCGCATGGTGGAGCAGGCTTTCGCCGGCGGGCGTCAGGTCAACACCGCGGGTGTGGCGGTACAGCAGCGGCGTGTCCAGCGTGATTTCGAGGTCGGAGAGGCGTTTGCTCACGGCTGAGGCGGCAATGAATTCGCGCTCGGCCGCCTTGCCGATGCTGCCGAGCTCGCACACAGCCACAAAGAGCTGAAGCGAGGTCAGATCAATGCGGCGGGCAAAGTTGCGTTCGGAGCTTTTCATGGCGTGGGCGTGACGTCATCGTGTTAGACGATGGTGAAACGCTATTTTGCTACCATGATTGGTGTTTTGTCATCGCAATGCACGATGCCCTGCTTGCCAATAGGCGTTTTCAGCCTGGGCCACCAAAATTTTTGATTTTTTAAGGCTCTAGCCCAATAACGACGGGCGCAAGCAGCTATCAAAAACGTAGCAGACAGCCGCGGGGCCTGCGGAACCTTGAGATGCGCCGCAGGGCTTTGGGGCATGAAAAAGCCCGCCGATGTTGCCAAGGGCGGGCTTTATGTCAACGCGTTGGCAGCTTAGCGCTTGGCCAGCGGCAACACCTGACGTGTCGTGGAGCCGGTGAACAACTGGCGTGGACGGCCGATCTTGTACTCGGGGTCGCCGATCATTTCATTGAGCTGGGCGATCCAGCCGACGGTACGGGCCAGCGCGAAGATGGCCGTGAACAGTGGCACCGGGATGCCGATGGCGCGCTGCACAATGCCGGAGTAGAAGTCGACATTGGGGTAGAGCTTGY
>NZ_JBFUAZ010000143.1:0-8042 GCF_056406035.1 Polaromonas sp. P1_E1_2
AAACAGCAGTTTTCAGCGGCGCCACCTTGAAAACAGGCCTGATTGCCTCTATGATTAGCACTCGATGGTATTGAGTGCTAACAAAGCCCAGTCAATCCACCAAGTTAACAGGCACTCACTTTTACGCGGGTGCTTTTTGATTCCCAAAACCATTGTTCTCAAACAAGGAGCTCTCATGAAACTTCGTCCTTTGCACGACCGCGTGATCGTCAAACGCGTGGAAAACGAAACCAAAACCGCTTCCGGCATCGTCATTCCTGACAGCGCCGCTGAAAAGCCTGATCAGGGCGAAGTGCTGGCCGTTGGCCCAGGCAAGAAGAACGACAAGGGCGAATTGAGCCCCGTGGGCGTGAAAGTTGGCGACCGCGTGCTGTTCGGCAAATACAGCGGCCAGACCGTCAAGGTCGACGGCGACGAACTGCTCGTCATGAAAGAAGAAGACCTGTTTGCAGTGGTCGAGAAGTAACCTCTCTTCTGCTATTTATTTGATAGCTGCTGGCGCATCTCCTACTTGGGCTAGCAGGCGATTTCATCCATAAACTTTAAGGAATCTGCATCATGGCAGCAAAAGACGTAATTTTCGGCGGCGAAGCCCGCGCACGCATGGTCGAGGGTGTGAACATCCTGGCCAACGCCGTCAAGGTAACCCTGGGCCCCAAAGGTCGTAACGTGGTTCTGGAGCGCTCGTTCGGCGCCCCCACGGTGACCAAGGACGGTGTGTCCGTCGCCAAGGAAATCGAACTGAAGGACAAGCTGCAGAACATGGGCGCGCAGATGGTCAAGGAAGTCGCTTCCAAGACCTCCGACAACGCCGGCGACGGCACCACCACCGCTACCGTTCTGGCCCAAGCCATCGTCCGCGAAGGCATGAAATACGTGGCCGCCGGCATGAACCCGATGGACCTCAAGCGCGGTATCGACAAGGCCGTGCTGGCCCTGACCGAAGAGCTCAAGAAGGCTTCCAAGCCCACCACGACTTCGAAAGAAATCGCCCAGGTCGGCTCCATCTCCGCCAACTCCGACGAATCCATCGGCAAGATCATTGCCGACGCAATGGACAAGGTTGGTAAAGAAGGCGTGATCACCGTAGAAGACGGCAAGTCCCTGCAAAATGAACTCGACGTCGTCGAAGGCATGCAGTTCGACCGCGGCTACCTCTCCCCTTACTTCATCAACAACCCTGAAAAGCAGTCCGCACTGCTGGACAACCCGTTTGTTCTGCTCTACGACAAGAAGATCAGCAACATCCGTGACCTGCTGCCCACCCTGGAGCAAGTCGCCAAGGCCGGTCGTCCGCTGCTGATCATTGCCGAAGAAGTCGAGGGCGAAGCCCTGGCAACTCTGGTGGTGAACACCCTGCGCGGCATCCTGAAGGTTGTGGCTGTGAAGGCCCCTGGCTTCGGCGACCGCCGCAAAGCCATGCTGGAAGACATCGCCTGCCTGACCGGCGGCAAGGTCATCGCTGAAGAAGTCGGCATGTCGCTCGAAAAAGTGACGCTGGCTGACCTCGGCCAAGCCAAGCGCATCGAAGTGGGCAAAGAAAACACCATCATCATCGACGGCTCCGGCGCCGCTGCCGACATCGAAGCACGCGTCAAGCAAGTGCGCGTCCAGATCGAAGAAGCGACCAGCGACTACGACCGTGAAAAACTGCAAGAGCGCGTGGCCAAGCTGGCCGGCGGTGTTGCCGTGATCAAGGTTGGCGCTGCCACCGAAGTCGAAATGAAGGAAAAGAAGGCCCGCGTGGAAGACGCGCTGCACGCTACCCGCGCTGCCGTGGAAGAAGGCATTGTGGCCGGCGGTGGCGTCGCCCTGCTGCGCGCCAAGCAAGCTGCTGGCAAGATCGCCGGCGACAATCCTGACCAGGATGCTGGTATCAAGCTGGTGCTGCGCGCCATCGAAGCCCCCCTGCGCGAAATCGTTTACAACGCAGGCGGCGAAGCCTCTGTGGTGGTCAACGCGGTTCTGGCCGGCAAGGGCAACTACGGCTTCAATGCAGCCAACGACACCTACGGCGACATGATCGAAATGGGTATCCTGGATCCCACGAAGGTCACCCGCACCGCACTGCAGAATGCAGCCTCCGTCGCATCCCTGATGCTGACGACCGAAGCCATGATTGCCGAAGCTCCGAAAGAAGAGTCCGGCGCCGGCGGCGGCATGCCAGGCGGCATGGGTGGAATGGGCGGCATGGGCGACATGGGCATGTAATGCCTGCCTGAGCTTTTCGCTCCATCAAAAAAGGGCCGCTTTCGCGGCCCTTTTTTTATTGCTCGTCCACTTTGTACGAAAAACGTTTTCACACAGCAAGGCCTTTCGTCTGCGGCGCCACAGTCTCTTCACAAAAACGGGGAGGAAGATGCTGCACGTTGGCGCCTGCCGCTACCATGATTTCTCATGAGCCACCGGATGACTTCCCTCGCCCCGTGCGATGGCGCGAATACCGCCGGCACAAACAATGACGCCATAGCAACCCGAACACATCCCGCATTCGCACTTGCCCATGAATCCCTCCCAGAAACTCTTCATAGCGGCCGCCCTGGCGGTTTCTTCCGTATACGGCTTTGCACAACAGGCAGGCACATGGTCCGTGTCGGCCGGCGTCACGCGGATTGCGCCTTCCGTGAACAGCGGCAGCCTTTCGGCGCCGTCCGGAACTGGCGTAATTCAGGGCGCGAAAGTCGACGTCAGCAACAGTTCCAGGTTAACGGCCGCCGTAAACTACATGGTCACCGACCACATCAGCCTGCACCTGCCGCTCGGTTTGGGCTTCAGGCATGACGTCAGCGGCGCAGGTGTGCTCGCTGGCGTTGGCACAGTGGCCGACACCCGGGCCTTGCCCATCACGCTGATCGCGCAATACCGGTTTCTTGATGCCGACGCCCGGTTTCGTCCTAACCTGGGTGCGGGCCTCTCCTACGTGAAGTTCTACAAGGAACGCGGCACAGCCCTGCTGACCGCGTTGACCAACCCAGGCGGTCCCGCCACAAGCGTATCCTTCAAGTCGAAATTTGCCCCCGCGTTGCAACTGGGCGGTATTTTCAACCTCGACAAAAAATGGTTTGTAGAAGCCAGCTATACCAAGACTTTCCTGAAAACCCGCGGCACGCTCAGTACCAACCAGACCATCGATGTGGGCCTTGACCCTGATTGCTTCACCTTGCAACTGGGGTACAAGTTTTAATTTCACGCTACAGGACCATCAGGATAATCGGCCAAAACGGTCGTCTGTCTGCCGCCTGAACTCGGTAGGCGTCATGCCCTTGATCTCCAGGAAACGCCGGTTGAAGTTTGCGACATTGTTGAAACCGACCTGATAGCAGATGTCGGTGACGTTGTGGTCGGTCTGCATCAGCAGGTGGCACGCGCTGTTGATGCGCACACGGTTGACGAAGTCGGTAAAGCTGTTGCCGGTGGAGCGCTGGAAGAAGCGGCTGAAGCGGCTCTCGCTCATGCCGAGCTCGGCCGCCACGACCGACATCGAGATCGGCTCCGCCATGTTGGCGGTAATGCGGTTGACGATGCCGTTGATCTGGTCAACCTGCGCGTCGCCATCAGCGCCCTGTGTGCCCTGCATCTGTACGCTCGACAGCAGCCGGTAGTCCGTCCATTGCGCCAGGTCGGCCATGAATTCAAAAAAGTGGCCGAGACGGCGCACTCCACGCGCGGCCTTGATGTTGTCCCAGTGCGTCTGCGCCTGCTGCGACATGCCGAAGAACTCGATGCCATGGCGTGCCCGTTCGAGCAGCTGCATCACTTCGCGCAATTCAGGAATTCCGGTTGCCGCGCGCTCGATGGGCTCGTGATGGAACTGGATCACCCGGTCGCGTCCCGCGGCACCGCCTTCGGGCACGTCAAGCGAAATCCAGTTGTGCGGCAGGCGCGGGCCGCACAACACCAGATGACCGGGCTGGAACGGTCCGATCCAGTCGCCGACAAACGCCTTGCCCGAGGTCTCGGTGATCAGGTGCAGTTCATACTCTTCATGAAAATGCCAGCGTACCAGCGGGCTCGGGAAGCCGTGTGCAAGACAGCGCACCAGACCGGTTTCAGGTGCCTCGTAACCGAGCGATGGGGAGCGCGCAATATCGCGCTCCAGCTCGGGTTGGCGCTGACGGGGGATCGAGCGTTTGGATGTGGACGTTGTCATGGCAGTCTGGGTCAGGACCGTGAAGCAACCGTCTCATTGTCCTCCCGCACGAGCGCAGCGTGAACGGCCTCCAGCGTAGGCGGATCAGCGCCTTCACGGGTGCAGTTCAGTGCGGCGGCCGTGGCGGCGAAGCGCATCACTGCGCGCCAGGCGTCGCCGCTCAGCTCGCCAAGCTGGGCCGGGTGTTCGACGCCATGCGCAAGCAGCGAGACTGAAAGCCCGGCCGTAAAAGTGTCACCCGCGCCGATGGTGTCGACCACCTTCACACGCGGTGCCGCCACAGTCAACGGCTCGTGCCCCGTGCGCCAGAGCGTGGCACCGCCGGCGCCGCGCGTGACGATGACCGCTCGCGCACCGGCGTGCAGGCAACCCGCTGCCAACGCATCGACAGGCCTGCCGGGCGCCAGCAGTCCGGCATCTTCGTCGCTGAGCTTGACCAGATCGGCCATCGCAAACCAGCTCATGACGCGCGCGCGGTAGGCTGCCATATCGGAAATCAGGCTGGGCCGCACGTTGGGATCGAACACGATCACACGGCGCCCGGCGTTGGCAGTCATCAGCCCGGTGATGCGCGTGGCCGCAGGTTCCTGCAGGAGCGCGATCGAACCGAAATGAAGAAAGCGGCATTCAGCCGGCAACTGCGGCAGCGGCTCGGGTGCCCAGGTCGCATCGGCGCTGCCGTGCGTGTAGAAGGCATAGCGGTTGGTCTGCGGTGTGCGCTCAACGAAGGCCAGGGTCGACGGCGCATGGCTGCGCAGGATAAAACGGGTGTCCACGCCGTTGCGTTCGAGAAAACGCATCAAGCGTTCGCCGAACAGGTCGGTCGACAGCTGCGTGAGGAAGCCAGTGGGCTGTCCGAGGCGCGCGCAGGCGACAGCCGTGTTGAGCGGCGAGCCGCCCTCGTGGCCCAGGAACGCCAGCGTGCCCGCCTCGTCGGCGGTGAAATCGATCAGGGCTTCGCCCGTGAGTGCAATGCGCATGGTTTCCGGATTGTCCTCTGTCAGGGCAAGGCGCGGGCGTCGGCCAGGAACCCGCGCTCGGCAGCCAGCGTGGCGGGATGATCGAGCAATTCTGCAAAGAGGCGCGGCGCAATTGTGATGGCGCCCACACCTAATCGGAGCAAGGAAAGACAGGCCTCGCGGGAGCGGATGYTCGCCACCAGAAGTCGGGTGCCGGACGAAGGCCGCTGCGCTACCAGCGCCTGCATTTGCGCGATCAGCGCCAGCCCGTCCACACCAGCGTCCTCAAGCCGTCCCAGGTAGGGTGCCGCATAAGCCGCGCCCAGTTGGGCGGCAAAGTGCGCCTGCTCAGGCGCGTAGACAGCCGTCCACGTGACCGGCACACCTTGCGCGACAAGCCGGGCGCCGGCATCGAAGCCCTGGCGCGTGGCGGGGATTTTCACGACCAGCTGACCCCGCTCGAAGTGCGGCAAAAGATCCTGCGCGTCTTCAAGCATGCCATCGACTTCGCTGGAATACACCTGCGCCTGCACCTGCCGCGCACCCAGTTCGATACAGCGCGCCAGGAGGCCGGGCACCGCGGCGCGCCCGACACCCGCTCGCCGCAGCAGCGTGGGGTTGGTGGTCACGCCGTGCACCACCGGATGCGGCAGGCACGCCTGCAGCTCAGCCAGGTCGGCACTGTCGAGGTACAGATGGAAGTCTTCATTCATCGCGCTCCACCCCTAAAAATCAGCTCATGACGTTGCCGCCATCGACATTCAGGGTCTGCGCCGTGATGTAACGCGCCTCATCGCTGGCCAGAAATACGGCCGCTCCCGCGATGTCGGCCGGTACACCCATGCGGCCGAGCGGCACTTCCAGGCCCACACGCCGCTTCTTTTCTCCCGGGGGCAACCCCTCTGCCCTGGCGAAGAGGCTGTCGACGTGGTCCCACATCGGTGTATCGACCACACCGGGTGCGATGCCGTTGACGCGAATGCCATGCGGCGCCATGGCCAATGCGGCACTCTGGGTGTAGCTGATGACCGCGGCCTTGGTGGCGCAGTAGTGCGACACCAGCGCTTCGCCACGCCGCCCGGCCTGCGAGGCCATGTTGATGACTGACGCGCCCTGCGTGCCGGCTTCGACCATGTGGCGAAGCACGGCCTGCATGACAAAGAACATGCCTTTCACATTGACGGCAAAAAGCCTGTCGAAAGAAGCCTCATCACTGTCAAGCAGGGGCGCGAGATCGAACACGGCCGCGTTGTTGAACAGAGTATGAATGGGGCCAAAAGCGGCCTGTGCCTGCGCCAGCAGGTGCGCAATCGCCCGGGCGTCCGTCACGTCCGCCGCGATGTAGACCAGGCGGCCGGGATGGCGTTTTTGCAGTGCCTGCACGACTTCAGGCGTCACCACGGCCCGGTCGACCACGCTGCAGTGCGCGCCCTCGGCGATGCAGGCTTCAGCCACCGCCAGACCGATGCCGCCACCGGCACCCGTCAGAAGCACATGACGGTCCTTCAGACGTTCGCTCATGTTCTTTTTACCCCTGAATTGACAAAGCCGGCTACCCGCCCGATCGCGCCGCGCACGGCATCCGTCAGCCGTGTATCGCCTGCGGCACTGCCCCATAGCCCCGCGTCGGAGCACAGCGCGCGCACAGGATCGACAGCGTCACAGATCGCGCGGGCCACGGCCTCGTCCATACCCTGGTCCTGGTAGACATAGGGCAGCGCTCCCCGGTGCCAGCGCCGCAGGAAAACAAGGAACAGCGCAGGCAGCATTGCGACGCTGTCGATTGGCTGTCCCGCGGCGAGCCGCTCCCGTACCGTGGGCGCGATAAACCCTGGAATCTTTGAGAAACCGTCCGCCGCCACGCGTTGGTTGGTGTCGCGGATCGCAGGATTTCCAAAGCGCTCGAGCACCACATCGCGGTACGCTGTGAGGTCGATCGGCCCGGGAGAGTCGGGAGAACTCAGGCAGGGAATCACGTCGTCGGTCACATAGTCGTAGGCCATCTTCCGGATTGCCGCGTGGTGTGTTCCTTCGTGGATGAAATCGAGCCCGACCAATGTGCCGGCCCAGGCAATGCAGCTGTGCGTGGCATTGAGGATGCGGATCTTGGCCTCCTCGTAGGGCTGCACCGACTCGACCAGTTCCACGCCCACACGGCCCCAGTCGGGGCGCCCGGCCGCGAAGTTGTCTTCGATCACCCATTGAATGAAACTCTCGCCAGTGATCGCAGCCGCATCATCCCGCCCCGTGGCGGCCTTGACGCGAGCGCGCAGCTCGGGTGGCGGACGCGGCGTGATACGGTCGACCATCGTGTTGGGGCAGCGGGTGTTCCCCGCGACCCACGAAAGCAGCCCGGTGTCGCCTGTGAGTTCAATGAATTCGCGCAGCCCGTCACGAAAGCGGTCGCCGTTGTGGCGCAGGTTGTCGCAGTTGAGCAGGGTCACGGGGCCGGCCTGCGCCGCCTTGCGCGCACGCAGGATCGCGCAGACGGCGCCGTAGATGGTCACGCCCTCCCCGCCCGCCTCGCCGCGGCGTGCGCGCTCAAGGTCTGCCGCGAGATCATTGAAAGACAAGTCCAGCTTGCCTTTCGTGTCGAGGTAGTAGCCTGCCTCGGTCACGGTGAATGAAACGATGCGCGTGGACGGCGCCGCGCCGCGAGAGATCACCGCAGCCAGCGAGTCTTCCCAGGGAAGCACTTCGCGGATGGCCTCAATCTGTTCATAGCGGTATTCGCCGGCCGGCGATACGGTTTCCAGCGTGTAACGCCCGCCCTGTGCCTGCAAGGCCGCGACGACCTCGGCCATGTCGGGCCGGATGTTGGCGCCCACGATGGACCAACGGGTGTCGCCCGCGTCGATCAACCGCTGAAGATAAACGGCCTGGTGGGCTCGATGAAATGAACCCAGTCCAAGGTGAAGCACCGTGAATTCCGA
>NZ_JBFUAZ010000144.1:0-8035 GCF_056406035.1 Polaromonas sp. P1_E1_2
GCATCGCGTACTGCGCTGTAGTAGGCAGGGTAGTCACCCGCAACGCAGTTTATTTCGCGCCTTACGCAAGCGCCGTCCGTCCAAACTGAAACCTCGGCAGGCAAGGGATCAACTCCCCAGTCCAGGGCGGGTGGATGCTTTCCGGCTTTTAGCGCATTTTCTTGTGGATCAAGACCCATCTTGAGGAAACTGCCCAGGCTTCCATGCACTGTGAAGCGCGACCCCGGCGCCGGCGTCAGGGCACTGCCATGCAGAATGACCCGGCTTTGGCCATGGCGCAACACGGCGTGAAACCAGTCGGGAGTCTTTGCGCCATTGCGTTGTTCTGCCAGGTCGAGTGCAATCGATTCGGGAAGCCCGAATAGCTGCAGTGCCTGATCCAGCAAATGGGCTCCAAGGTCGTACCAGAGTCCACCGCCCGTATCGGCTTGTTCGCGCCAACGGGCAAGAACTTCCGGCCGGTAGCGATCGAAGTGCGATTCAAAATGAACGATTTTCCCCAGCTCACCGGAGGCAATGACCTGGCGCAGCGTAAGGAAGTCTGCATCCCAGCGACGGTTGTGGAAGACCGAAAGCAAGCGCCCAGCGGCTTGTGCTTTTGCCTGCAATTGCCGCGCTTCGTCCAACGTTACCGTAAAGGGTTTGTCGACCACCACATGCTTGCCCGCGGCCAGCCCTGCGCAAGCGAGCGAAAAATGTGTGTCGTTGGGTGTTGGTATCACCACAAGGTCAATGTCCGGACGCGCAAAAATCCGCTCTGCAGTTGCCTCGACCTGCACGTCGGGCCAGTCGGCATACACCTTGGAAGGATTGCTGCTTGAAATCGCGGCAAGTCTGAGCCCCGGGACTCCAGCTATCAAAGGCGCATGAAACGTTTTGGTGGCGTAACCGTAACCGACGATGCCAACGGAGAGAGTTTTAAGCACAAGGTGTCCCTTTTAGGTTGACCGCTTATCGAGGTTGCATCACGCGCTCGACCGTCTCAATCGTGATTGCCGCCGATTCGCCCACATAGTTGCTCGCAACAAGGGCCTGGGCCAGGCCCTCAGGAAGCCCATGCTTTGCAAACATCGGGTGCTCACTGATGCTTGTTATAAACGGAACGCCTTCGGATTGGGACCGTTGCGCTGCTTCGTAGAGTACCTTGTGTGCTTCGTGGCGTCCCATCAGCCTGGTAAGCCGCATCATGACGGCTTCTGAAGCGATCAGGCCGTTCGATAATTCAAGATTGTGCCGCATCGCCTCAGTGTTCACGGTAAGACCCTTTGCCAGCCTGGCAAGGGTCTCGGCAATGGACGCCGAGATGACGGCGATTTCTGGAAGCAAGGTGTCGGTCACGTTGGTTGCCGACGAGTCGCCTTCGTCCATTCGCACCATTGCTTCAAGGGCCGCAGGCACCCGCATCCGCATCATGCGCGCAAGGCTGACCAACAGCAGCGCGGTGGACGGATTGCGTTTTTGCGCCATGGTCGAGCTGCCTACCTTGCCCATGTGAAACGCTTCCGCAATCTCCCCGATTTCTGTGCGCTGCATGAATACGACGTCTTGCGCGATTTTCTGCGCGGAACCTGCAAGCAGCCCCAGTGCTGAAATGTAGTCGCACACGCGGTCGTAAGACGAACGGCTTGGCAGCCCGGCTGGCGGTAACCCGAGTTGCTCGGCCATGCGCGCTTCCACGGTCCGGCCTTTGATGCCCATCGCTGCGAAAGTGCCTATCGCACCGCCCATGCACGCGACGAACGACGAGGCCAGACGCTGCGTCAGGCGATCCCRATCCCGATCCAGTTCGTCGATCCAGCCGGCAAGCTTGAAGCCGAACGTCATTGGCAATGCATGTTGACCGTGTGTACGGCCCGCCATCACCGTTGCCCGGTGTTCCTGCGCCAGCCTGCCAAGTGTGGCGATGGCTGCATCCAGATGACCCGTCAACAAGTGGTGTGTCTCGCGCATCTGCAGTGAACTGGCGGTATCGAAGATGTTCTGGGTCGTCGCCCCCCAATGGATATAGCCCGCCGCTGGGTCGCCGCACAGTTCCTCGAACTGGGAGAGGACGGGAACGAGCGGATGTTGAGCAAACGCGATGTCCCGGGACAGGCGTTCCAGATCGAAGAGCCGGGCATCGGCCTTCTTCCCGATGATTTGCGCAGCCTCGGTGGGAATGACGCCGAGTTCGGCTTGGGCATGAGCCAGTGCTGCTTCAACATCGAGCCATGCCTGCAACGTGGCCCTGTCGCTCCAGATGCGTTTGGCTTCGCCGCTGAACCAGTGGCCGGTAATAAATGATTCAAACATACTGGTATTCATGGACGGCTTGGATTGTGACGCGGCAAGCCTATTGGCATGCTCGCTAAAATTTTTGATTGATACATATTGTATTTGTGTAATTCTATGTTTTATATAGAATAAATTTAAAATTAATACAAATTACAATAAATACAAATACAATATACTCGCCATGCATTCAGCGGGTACATAAAACATGGAGACACGTCATGGAAGATTTTTTTGCTCGCCAGCGATCCGGGCGTCGCAGGCTGTTGAACCAGCTTGCCTTGCTGGGCGCCGGCGCGTTATTACCGGGCATTGGCCGCGCACAATCGGACAAGCCTGTATCGCTGATAGTCGGGTACTCTGCCGGCGGCAGTGCCGACCTGGTTGCCCGTGTTGTGGGGGCCGAACTGTCAAAGCGCCTGGGGCGTCAGGTCATCGTCGAGAACGTTGCGGGCGCCAGCGGCATGATTGCCGCGCAAAAAGTGCTCAATGCGCCAGCTGACGGTAACCTGATCTACATGGGAGGTACGGATACCGTGCTGGTGCCCATGGTCAATCCGAAGACCAGGCTGGATTGGGAGAAGGACCTTCTGCCGGTTGGAAGAATGACCACGGTGCCGCTGGTATTCGCCGTCCCCGCGGGTTCGCCCCACGCGACGCTTTCCGACCTGGCGGGCGCGCTGAGAAAAAGCGGTAAAGAGAACTTCAATTACGCAACACCCGGAATTGCGACGATGCAACATCTCTATGGGTCGCTTATCAACAAGCGGGCAAAGGTGGAAATGTTGCATATCCCGTACCGTGGTGGTGCCCAGATCGTGAATGATCTTGTGGGTGGCCAGGTAGACAGCGCGGTGCTGGTCTTGTCGACGGCGATGCCCTTTCTCAAGGAGGGCAAGATCAAGGCCCTGTCGGTGTCGGATAGTGCACGCGTTCCGCAACTGCCGAATGTCAGGCGCATTGGCGAGGAAGAGGGCTTCAACGGAATTTCGCTGCCGCTCTGGCAAGGCCTGTTTGTGAAAGCGGGAACCTCCCCCTCTATCGTGGCCGCTTATGAAAAGGCATTGCTGGACGCACTCGCGCAGTCAGACGTGCGCACAAAGCTGGCGGAAGCCGGCATCACGGTCGCTCCGATGACCGGCCGTGAGCTTCGTGCGTTCGTCGGTCCACAGGCCTCGCTGTACCGCGAAATTGTGAAGACCGCAAAAATCACCATGGAATGACGAGCGGCTCATCCTGGCCCGGTTGCGATAAAAAAAGATGACTGCATTGCCCGGCAGTCCTGGCGGCGGTGGGCGGCTTTTGGCCGACATCGGCGGGACCAACGCACGCTTCGCGTGGCAGGCCGGTGCCGGTGCCGGGGCATCCATCGATGACCTGGTGATATTGCCTTGTGCTGGATGTGCCAGCCTTGCGGATGCAATCCGGCATTACCTGGGCGTCGTGGGGCGAAGCGCCCCTCCTGACTGCGCAATCGCGATTGCCAATCCAGTGCATGGGGATCAGGTGCGAATGACCAATCATCGTTGGACTTTCTCGATCAAGGCACTGAAAGAGCAATTTGGATTCGCGAAGCTGCGGGTGCTGAATGACTTTACGGCGCTGGCCCTGGCGCTGCCCACGCTGAAGCCAGAGGAGTTGCGTCAGGTTCAGGGCGCAAAGGCCGCCCCTTTCGCTGCGATGGGTTTGATCGGGCCCGGTACCGGTTTGGGCGTTTCGGGGCTGTTGCCCGACGGGCAGGGTGGCTGGATCCCGATCGAGGGGGAGGGAGGGCATGCTACTTTGGCGGCTTGCACACCGCGTGAGCAAGCGGTACTCCGTTGGCTAAGCCGCCGCTACGGGCATGTTTCGGCCGAGAGAGCCGTATGCGGCCAGGGCCTGGTCGATATTTACCTGGCCATCAAAGAGGTTGACGGCTGTGCACCTGACGCCGGGCTTGATGCGGCGACCGTAGCGTCGGCAGCACTGGATGGGGGTGATCCCTGGTCTCGCGAAGCACTCGATCTTTTCTGCGCGTTCCTCGGAACGGTCGCGGGCAATCTGGCACTGACGCTCGGCGCTCGCGGCGGGATATTTATCGGCGGCGGCATCGTTCCGCGCATGGGAGAAGTTTTCGAGCATACGGCGTTTGGGCAACGCTTCAAGGCAAAGGGCCGCTTTGCACAGTTTCTGGCAGACGTGCCGGTGTACGTCATTCAGTCCGGGCAATCACCTGCGCTTCGCGGTGCCGCAATTGCGTTGGACAGCCCGTCCGCTTCAGTGCCTGGTGTTCCGCGAGACGGGTGACGCGGCTCGCGGTGCCGATGGAACTCATGCCCTATCGTTGATCGCTCAGTGTTTACGCGAGCTGCCCGAGCAAAAGGAACTCCATGAGTGCCTTTTGTGCGTGCATCCTGTTTTCAGCCTCATCCCAGACCACGGACTGCGGGCCGTCGATCACTTCGGCTTCGACTTCTTCGCCGCGGTGGGCAGGCAGGCAATGCATGAAAAGCGCGTCGGGTTTGGCCGCGGCCATCATTTCGGCGTCTACGCACCAGTCCGCAAAAGCTTTCTTGCGTGCTTCGTTTTCGGCCTCATAGCCCATGCTGGTCCATACGTCGGTGGTGACCAGGTCGGCACCAGCGCACGCCTGCATCGGGTCCTTGAAGACCTTGTAGCTTTCGGCCGAACGGATGCCGGCGATGGACTGGTCAACCTCGTAGCCGCCCGGGGTGCTCACGTGCACCTTGAAGCCGAGGATTTCGCTGGCCTGCAGCCAGGTATTGGCCATGTTGTTGCCGTCACCCACCCAGGCCACTGTCTTGCCCTTGATGGAGCCGCGGTGCTCGATGTAGGTGAAGATGTCGGCCAGGATCTGGCAAGGGTGGAATTCATTGGTCAGGCCGTTGATGACCGGCACGCGCGAGTGCTCGGCGAAGCGGTCGATCTTGGTTTGCTCGAAGGTGCGGATCATCACCAGGTCGACCATGCGGCTGATGACCTTGGCGCTGTCTTCAATCGGCTCGGCACGGCCCAGCTGGCTGTCGCCGGTGGTCAGGTGCACCACACTGCCGCCCAACTGGTACATGCCGGCTTCAAAGCTCACGCGCGTGCGCGTCGAAGCTTTTTCGAAAATCATCGCCAGCGTGCGGTCGACCAGGGGCTGGTGTTTTTCGTAGGCCTTGAACTTCTTCTTGATGATGGCGGCGCGCTCGAAAACATAGGCGTATTCGGCCGCGTTCAGGTCGCTGAACTGCAAATAGTGCCGCACGGCAGCAGGCGTGGAGGGGATCGCAGTGGTCACGCGTTTTTCTCTTTCAAAAGCTGCTTGATCAGCGGAACCAGGATGGCCACCGCTTCGTCGGCTTCAGCTGTGGTCATGATCAGCGAAGGCACCATGCGGATCACGGTGTCAGCGGTCACGCTCAGCAGCAGGCCGTTTTCGGCGGCGCGGGCGAGCAGCTCGCCGCACGGCACTGTCAGCTCAATGCCCAGCATCAGGCCGCGGCCGCGGATTTCTTTCAAACCTTTTTCGCCGGCCAGTTCCCGGGCCAACGCCGCGCGAAGGTGGTCGCCCACCTTCACGGCGTTGGCAAGCAGGCCTTCTTCTTCCATGATGCGCAGGGTTTCCACTCCGGCGCGCATGGCCAGCGGGTTGCCGCCAAAAGTCGTGCCGTGATTGCCGGGGCCAAAGATGTGGGCGGCCTTGGGGCCGGCAACGACTGCGCCAATCGGCACGCCAGAGCCCAGGCCCTTGGCCAGCGGCATCACGTCGGGCTTGATGCCCGCCCACTGGTGCGCAAACCATTTGCCGGTGCGGCCCATGCCGCATTGCACTTCATCGATCATCAGCAGCCAGTCGCGCTCGTCGCACAGCGCCCGCACGTCGCGCAGGTATTCGTCCTTCATGCTGTTGATGCCGCCTTCGCCCTGGATGGCTTCAAAGAATACGGCGACGACATTGGGGTTATTGGCCGTCGCCGCTTTCAGCGCATCGATGTTGTTGAGCGGCACGCGGATAAATCCCTCAACCAGCGGGCCGAAGCCGGCCTGCACTTTGGGGTTGCCGGTGGCGCTCAAGGTGGCGATGCTGCGGCCGTGAAAGGCTTTCTCGTAGACAACGATTTCCGGGCGCTCAATGCCCTTGTCATGGCCGAACTTGCGCGCCAGCTTGAGTGCGGCTTCGTTGGCTTCCAGGCCGGTGGAGCAGAAAAACACGTTTTCCAGGCCCGACAGCTCCACCAGTCTGGCGGCCAGGGTTTCCTGCAGCGGCACATGGTAGTAATTGGAGCTGTGGATGAGCTTGGCGATCTGCTCCTGCAGCGCGGGCACCAGCTTGGGGTGGTTGTGGCCCAGGGTGTTGACGGCGATGCCGCCCAGCGCGTCGAGGTAGGCCTTGCCGTTAACGTCCCAGACGCGGCAGCCCTGGCCGTGGTCCAGCGCGATGGGCAGGCGGCCGTAGGTGTTCATCACGTGAGGGGAGGCGGCTTCGATGTGCTTGGGAAGGGCTGCGGTCATGGAGAACTCCGGAACAAGGGCTGTAACAGGGCTGAAAATCGGAGGCCCGCAACAAGTGAAGCAGGCCAGGTACTCCGACCCAGAGGTATCGAAACATGAAAGTGCGCCTTCGAGCCCATGCCGTCGTTGCAAATCCTCGCCATAGCCAAAGCTATGTCTGCGGTTTGCGCCTAGGCCTAGGCCCGAATCCATCACTTTCACTTTGTTCCGATACCTTTGGGCCGGAGTACAGGTTGATTTTAGGCGCAGAGTTTGCAGGCTTTTGTGACGATCCTGCATCACTGCAATGCAGGCGCCTGGCGCCTCCTGATGTTGAAAATCAGGCATCAAGTCTTATATAAGAGTCGCAAATAAGATAGAATTGTTGTGCGGTGCAGCATGGGGTGAATACGATCCCTTTCCACGTCAGGCGCCGCAAAAACCCTCCATCCGATGGTCTCCAACACCGCCAAAGAAGTCTTCATTCAGGGTATTACCCGCGACGGCAAAACCTTCCGGCCCAGCGACTGGGCCGACAGGTTGTGCGGCGTGATGAGCCATTTCCGCCCGGGCGGCCCGCAGCCCGGCAGCCACCTGACCTACTCCCCCTGGTGCGTGCCCACCGTCATCAACGGCGTGAAGTGTGTGGTCGTTAACTCAGAGCTGCGCGAGGCCGAGCCCATGGCCTGGGACTTCGCCATCAACTTCGCCAAAGACAACGATTTACAGGTGGCCGAAGCCTGTTTAATTCCGGATCCCCCGCGCAAAGACTGAGGTTTTCGAAGCGCCCAACAAAAAAGCCGTCTTTCGACGGCTTTTTTGCTTTGCTGCAGCGCACCCTACAAAACGGCGGACGGTATTTTCAGAATGCCGTCCGGGCGATTTGCCTGATTGCTCAGGCGGCCTTTGCGGGGGCCAGTGCCAGGGCTTTCACCTTGGCGGACAGGCGGCTCTTGTCGCGCGCTGCCTTGTTCTTGTGGAAGATGCCCTTGTCGGCAACCGTGTCCACAATGCTTTGGGCCTTGGCGAACAGGTCCTTGGCTTTGTCTTTGTCACCGGCTGCAACGGCTTTTTCGACGTTTTTCACAGCGGTGCGGTATTTGGAGCGCAGCGAGGTGTTCGCAGCGTTGAGTTTGACGTCCTGGCGGACGCGCTTACGGCCCGACGCGAGGCGGGGGTTCTTTTTCTTGGGTTTGGCGGTAGCCATATATAAATTCCTTTAATCCTGGGGAGGAGTCTGTGGATGTTGCAGCAAAGCCCACGATTATATACCCCCACGGTCGCTCAC